>JAZSMV010000061.1:0-28277 GCA_045536065.1 Eubacteriales bacterium
ATTACACTTTCTGTACTATCACTCAGTATCATCTCCTCGCTTGGCAATATACCGCAAGCGGTATACGCATTCTGCATTCAGCATTCTGCATTCAGCATTCATTAAGTTCCCGTGCTCTCGTACATCTTAACCATTTTATTCCACACAAGAATACATACCGTGCTGAAAGCTGCGGTAAAGCCCACTATTCCGAGGGCGATAAGCGGCGCATTTTCCGTAGGCGCAAATAGATTCTCGAAGGGATAGAACAGGCAGAGGCCGAGAGGGATGATAAAGGTGAGGATCACCCTTATAAACTTGGGGTAAATGTTAAGCGGGTACTTGGTAAAGCCCGAGAAGTTGTAGATAAACTGGAGCAGGGGACCGCTGCGCTTGAACTTAAATGCCAGCGACGCCACCATGATCTTAAAGGAGGTGATGATCACCGCCGCACAGATAATTCCAAGTATCATCAGCAGCACCGCACCTACTCCGCCGGCAAAGGTCAGCTGACTACCGCAGAGAATAATGAGGGCGGTCGCCACGATAAGCTCGCCGAGAGCCTCAAGCTGAACCTCGGATGCGATAACCTGGAACAGAACGGGCAGGGGACGGAGGAACATGTGGTCGAGCTTACCAAGTCTTACCTCGAAGTATGCCACGTTCCACAGCTTGTCGGTCAGCAGGTGGTCGATTCCCACCGCCATATTGGTAAGACCGAAGAGCAGTCCGATCTGATAGATGCTGTAACCGTCAATGCTTGGCACCGTGCTGACAAGGAAATATAGGGTCAAAAGAGATGTAGCCTCCACGAACAGAAAGGCGACAATGCCGATAATAGCGTTCACCTTGTAGACAAGCTTGCTCATCAGCGAGAGCTTTGCGTAGGTTGCATAAAGCTTTAAATATCTCATAGCCTAGCCTCCTTGCACTGTGAGCTTGTGAAGCGCACGCTTGAAGATAAGATAATTTGCCATTTCAATAACAAAAATCCATATCAAAGCTATAAAAATGTAATTTATAGTTTGCAAAATGTTCATTTTCCCCATTAAAATCAGCACCGGAGTAGAGTTCAGGAACGCAAAAGGCGTGAAGGAAAATACCACCCCAAGCTTGCCCATATAGGAGAGGGGCACCATCTGACCGCCGAGAAATCCCTGAATTGCATTCTTCGCCATACTGAGACCGAAAAGGTGGTCTGTATAGAATACCAGCATACCGATAAAGTAGGCGATTCCGTTACTGATAAAGCTTGCCAGAATGCTGAAAAGTAAAAACAGAAGAACACTGACGATAAATTCTCCCGCCTCCACCTTATGTAATCCAAGACCGATGAATATTCCGTACACGATAGTCAGGAAGGGAATAACGATTATCACGTAGCTGAATGCAAAGGAACCGAAATTGGAAAACACGTGTCTCATTCTGTAAGAAACAGGCTTAGTAAGGGTATTAGCGATAGTTCCTTCTCTTATATCGGTAGCGATCTCATAATCGGTATCTCCGCCGCCCATTATGTAAGAGAAGAAGAATGATGTTATCATATACAGGATCATTTCATAGAAGGTAAAGCCGTTGATAACCGAATTTACACCGTCGGGTGAGTTTCGGTAGATCGCATTATATAGGAATACTACAAACAACGTCTCTACGAAGGCTATGAATATCCACATAACGATCTGCGCCTTGTAGGCAAGCTCGGTTTTGATGCTGGCCTTGAAAAAGGGCAGATACATTTTCATAAAACGTTTAATGCTTTTCATAAAGTTGTTTCGTTATATCCTCAATGGAAATATCCTCGATCTTGAAGTCCTTTACGTGATAGGTGTTGATAAGGTAGAGCAGCATATCGTCAAGATCCACGTCGTTAAGCGAGAATTTGATAGCCAGCTTGTCGTCCTTTTTATCAAGGCTGATTCCTGTAAATCTTGTCTTCAGCTCATCCTCGTCTATCTGCAGATTGACGGGTAGATAGATAGTCTTGGTGTTGCCGAAGCGGTATTTTATGTTGGCAAGACTGCCGTCGTAGAGGATCTTACCCTTGTCAATGATGATAATTCGGTTGCAAAGCTCCTCAATATCCTTCATATCGTGGGTGGTGAGAATGACGGTGATGTTGTACTTCTTGTTAAGCTCCTTGATGGCGCCTCTTATCTTGTCCTTTACAAGCACGTCAAGACCTATTGTGGGCTCGTCGAGATAAACTATCTTCGGAGAGTGGATAAGCGCCGCAGCAAAGTCCGCTCTCATTCGCTGACCGAGGGAGAGCGAGCGCACAGTCTGGGTGAGGAAGGGCTTCATATCAAGAAGCTCGCAGAGGTAGTCAAACCTCTCGTTATACTCCTCGTCGGGCACCTCGTAGATGCTCTTTAATATCTTGAAGGTCTCGATTAAGGGAATATCCCACCACAGCTGAGTCTTCTGACCGAAAACAACGCCCATCTGCTTGTTTATCTGCTGACGGTTTTTGGAAAAGTCAAGACCGCCTACTGTAACACTGCCGCTTGTGGGGTGGAGAATACCGCACATCATCTTGATAGTAGTGGATTTTCCCGCACCGTTTGCGCCAATGTAGCCTACGATCTCGCCTTCCTCTATATCGAAGGAGATGCCGTCCACCGCACGCACCTCGTCGTACTTGCGTGAGAACAGAGCCTTCACCATACCACGAAGGCCTTCATCTCTCTTCGGCTTTTTAAAGATCTTTGAAAGATCTCTTACGCTGATAATATTCATAGTGTATTAGTCCTCCTCTTTGGCGTAAAATTCGCCTAAAGAATGAATGTAGGGCGGGATACCCTCCCGCCCTTTTTGGTTGGGTTAATTACTTCAGCCTTGTTTAAACTTAGCCAAAATTTTGTATATCCCCTGGGTAGAGATATAATACTCTTCCGATAAGCTTTTCACACTGACCCCGTCCTTGTATTTACGGTAGATTTCAGCATTCCTGTCATCCAGCGAAAGATGGCTTCCTGAGCTTTCGCCCCATTTTCGCCTTTTACTCGCCTTTCTCGGTATGTAGACGGTCTCGCCGTCCACGTACTCCTGGATCTGTTCTATAAGCTCGGTCGGAATTCGGGTGTTTCTTTTATAGCCCATCTTCTGCCTCCGTGTTATTTTTCGGTGACATAGGCCATAATGCGTCAGCCTATGCCGATTTTGCAACTCTTTCCTTTGAGATAATAGTGATAAGCATGTTCTAACCTCCTGATTATTTGTCAGAGGATGACCTCACGGCCACCCGGGATAAAAACTATGCAACGGATAGCTTGATCTGCTGACATAGTTAAATTATAGCATTAATAAATACCAAATTCAACAGATTTTGTAAAAAAACGGACACAATTGTTCTACACTTTTTTTATAAAAAAACGGTAGAATGTTGACATTTCGATAAAAAGGTGCTACAATACCCATTGGTAAAATTTATTTTTCACACAGGAATTTATTTTTCCCGCAGGAATTTATTTTTCTTGCGCACATATTATTCTATAAGGAGGTTATGAAAATGGATTTACTCAAGAAGCTGTTTCCCCTTTCTTTCAGAGAGAAGAAGGACGTTGGCGCTCTTATCATTAACATTCTTATCCACGTTGTTGCCGATGTAATCGCAGGCCTTATCATTGGTCTTCTTTCCAACATCGCTATCGTTGGCGCTATCTTCACCGCTATCGGAAGCCTTATCGGTATTTACTTCACCGCAGGTATAGTTCTTTCTATTCTTCACTATATCAAGGTTCTCAAGTAATAGGTATCGGTTTTACTTAAAAAAGTCGGACGTTTTCCTCATAGGGAGCGTCCGTCTTTTTTGCCTTTTTAAAGGCGAAATATATTAAAAGGACAACTCTAGTTTACAAAATATGACATTTTTGCCACGAGCTAACAAAAAATCGGGCAGGGAAATGTTAAAAAGAAAATCTGCGTTTTTTCTTTTCGATCCCTCATCATAAAACAAACCTCGGGCAGAGCGGATAGCGGGGGGAGCATTATTAAAAATCCTTAAATGTGGCATATTTTTCATATTTTAGCGCATATTGCCTTTTTTTATTTTAAAAACAAGTTGACAAATCGCATTTTGTGTGATAAAATGTTATATTGTAAAAATATGCGAAAAATTAAGGAGATAAATATGGGCGAAATATTAAGTGCTGTAAGACTTAAAGAAAGGATACTGATAATTGTCCTGACGCTTGCTCTTGCGCTTGTGGTTGGCGGTGCAACCTTTGGTGTTACATACGCAACAATCGATAATCACGAGCACGAATTTACTTATGAGCTTAGCAAGGGCGAGGACGGAGAGTTTGATCTTATCGAGACCTGCGTTGATGAAGAGTGCGAATACCACATGGTATACTTCATCTCCAATCCCGAGGAGGCTCTTCACAGCTACGAAAAGGTTGCTCCTACCTGTTATTCCGTTGGTATTCTTGAATACTACTTCACTCCCAAGGGCAGCCTTAAGTCCTATACCTACCAGGAAGAGATTCCCATGCTCTCTCACAGCTACGTTGGTGAGATAACTACCGAGAACGGTATTTCCTCTATCGACGTTTCCTGCTCTAACGAGGGCTGTGAGAAGGAGATCGTTTCTGTGGGCGGTATCACAAACGTTGAGCTTGTTGAGACCACCCCCGCTACCTGTCATACTCCCCGTAAGGACGTCCATACCTGTAAATACGGCGAGGATACAATCACCGTTACCACCTACACCGAGGAGGAGGTAGAGCATAAGCTTAACGGCGAGTTTGCAAGCAACTTCATACTTCACGATAACATTTATATCTTTGGCACACCCGGTATCGTTTGTATCGGTACACCCGGCTGTGGCGAGAACGTTCCCGGCGCCTACGTGTGCGAGGAATGTAAGGAGACCGTTGGTGTTAAGGCAGGTAAGCCCGATCACTCCTACGTATACAGCGCAGAGGACAGCACCATGCCTACCCTTGAGGCTGTGGGCAGCGCAACTCTTAAGTGCGAGAACGAGGGCTGTGATGGTAGCATCAGCGTAGAGCTTCCTATGGCTGTTGAGGGCGAGAACACCGTCGAGACAGGCAATAACCATATCCTTGAGGAGAGATACCTTAAGTACAGCTACGAGAATACCGAATACGGCTTCACTGCCGAGACCGAGTATACTCTGACCTGGCTTGATCACACTCTTGAGTACGTTCCTGCACAGACCGTAAATCCCACCATGACCGAGCAGGGTAAGGCATACGTAAGATGTAGCTTTGAGGGCTGTACCAAGCACGAGGAGATCACACTTCCCGACGTTGAGGTTGGCGCTAATGCTGTTGTCGTAAACCAGGCTACCGAGCAACGCCGTCAGACCATCAGATACAGCTACACCGATGCGACCTACGGCTTCACGGTTGAGTTCGATCTTGAGATCGGCGAAAAGCTTACACATAATTACACCTACGACATCGACCTTTACGGAATTAACTTCTGTCTGATCGGTACCTGCGCTCAGCCCGAGTGCCAGGAGCCTACCATCTATCTTACAGACGTTGTGATCAGCGAGGAGAGCTTCCCCGCAACCTGTACCTCTTACGCATACTTATTGTATAGCTGTGAGTATGAGGGTAATGTCTACACCGAGATCATGGAGTTCAGATTCGACGGCTTCGGTCCTCACAACCTTCAGTACAGCGCAGAGGAAAGCACTATGCCTACTCCCGATGCAGAGGGTATAGCTGTTGTCAAGTGTGTAAACGAGGGCTGCAGCGAGCGTCACGAGATCGCTATTCCCAAGATGATCATCGGCGAGAACTGCGAGTCCAGTGTTGATCACGAGACCGGCTATGAGACTCTCACCTACACCTACACCTTCGAGCACGAGGGCGCAAGCTACACCGTTGAGACCACACTTCAGAGAGCTGAGCCTCACGATTGCGTATTCACCTACGAGCTTGAGCCTGTTTTAGGTAGATTTGACTTCGTTGGCTACTGTAATCACCCTGCTTGCGACGAGGAGATTCGAGAGGAGAACGTTGAGGCAACTCTTATTGAGGATACCACCACCTGTACCGCACCCGGTCAGCAGACCTGGCAGCACGTAAGGGATAATGGCGATACCTACGAGTGCCATATCCGTATCGAGATCGTTCTCGGTCACAGCATGACCTATAACGTTGATGCGGCTACCACCGTTAAGCCCACCTTCGATGTTCCCGGCTCCATAGACCTTTACTGTGCAGGCTGTGGAATGCACGGAGCAACTATTGAGCTTCCCAAGATGGTTCTTGGCGAAGGCGGTAACACCGTTCAGAGCGGCGAGACCAAGTTTGAGATCGTATACATCTACACTCACGTTGCGGTATACGAGGAGGAAGAGATTCCCGTAGCTCTTATCATCACTGTTACCAAGAACTAAAAGCAGCTTTAAGCTATTAACGGCTCGCACTCAAAATGCGAGCCGTTTTACAGCATTTTTTGAAATTTTACCGCATTTTTAAATGAATTTCAACTTGCGGTGCGATAATAAATTTACTATTATTTAAGGGAGAGAAAAGCCGTGTCATACACAAGCGTCTTTCGACGTTACGAGCTGAAATATCTTCTTACACAGGAACAGCGAGAGGTGATTCTTCGCAGAATTGCGCCCTATATGAAGCTTGATTCTTACGGACGGACAACCATCCGCAACGTGTATTACGATACAGACAGCTACAGGCTTATCCGTCGATCTATTGAGAAGCCGGCGTATAAGGAAAAGCTACGAATACGAAGCTACAAGCTTGCCGATGCCGACAGCACGGTTTTCGTTGAGCTTAAAAAGAAATACGACGGCGTGGTCTATAAGCGCCGTGTGGCTTTGCCCGAGAGCTCTGCGACCGATTGGCTGACGGGCAGGACAGCAAGTCCTGTGGACACCCAGATCAGCCGTGAGATCGACTACTTTATGAAGCATTACGAATACCCGAAGCCTGCTATGTTCCTCTCCTACGAGCGAGAGGCATACTACGAGAGGGAGGGCGGAGATTTCCGTATCACCTTTGACGATAATATCCTCTGCCGACAGACCGATATTTCGCTCTGCGCAGAAGCATACGGCTATCCTATTTTGCCGGAGGGCAGGGTACTTATGGAGATCAAATGCCCGGGAGCGATACCGCTCTGGATGGTAAGGATTCTCTCGGAGGAGAGGATATACAAGACCCCCTTTTCAAAATACGGCACGGCATATTTAAAGACCGTCCTGCCGAAGCTTTTAGAAAAAAACTCAAAGGAGACCTACATAAATGCCTAACAATATCTTTAAAGGACTTTTTGACTCGGAATACGCCGCAGTCATCAGTGTAACCGACTTTCTTATCTGTATTGGCTCAGCTATCCTTCTTGGCTTGCTTTTAGCCTTTGCCTTTTCTATTAAATCAAGATTTACCAAGAGCTTCGTTACCACCCTCGCTCTTATGCCCGCCATCGTTTGCGTGGTTATAATGATGGTGAACGGTAACGTGGGTACGGGTGTTGCCGTTGCAGGCGCATTCAGCCTTGTAAGATTCCGTAGCGCACCCGGTACTGCAAGAGAGATCGCAGCGATCTTTCTCGCTATGGGTACGGGCCTTATCTGCGGTATGGGATATATCGGCTATGCGGCGCTCTTCACTGTGATTATGGGCGCGCTGTTCGCTCTCTACAACATTCTCGACCTTGGTATGAGCCGCAGAATGTCCATTAACAAGAGCGTGCGAATCACCATCCCCGAGGATCTTGATTACACCACCGTATTTGACGATATTTTCAAGGAATACACCACATCCTGCCAGCTGGTAAAGATAAAGACTACCAATATGGGCAGTATGTTCAGACTTACATACAATCTCACCCTTCGTGACGCAGCGAAGGAGAAGGAATTTATCGACAAGCTTCGCACCAGAAACGGCAATCTTGAGATCATGGTTTCAAGAGAGGAGCTTCAGACAGGAGAGCTTTAATACTCTCCAGAGAGGGATCTTATGAAGATCAGAATTATTGCTTTACTTTTACTTTTTGCGCTTTTGCTTACCTCTCGTAATCACTCTTGGCGATTCTGACTCAACCATAAGCTCGAAGGCTTCTTCCGGCCACACTCTCTCCGAGGGTGAGCTTGTATGGAAATAAAACTGCCCCTCGGCAATATCACTCGGCTTTGCCGAATAAAACTGCCACTCGGCAATACCACAAAAAAAGCAGACCTTCGTCTGCTTTTTTTACTATAATTCTCGGTTTATAACCTCGGCGAGCGGCAGGAATGCAATGGCAATTCCAACCCACAGGACCGTGAAAAGGGGGCATATCTGCCCGAGGATATTAAGCGGCATACTGCTGTAATCCCACACGCCCATTTTAAGCCAGAGGTTGAACACCACCCCGAAGAGAAATTCCACCACCGTCACCCCAAGAGCGCAGATCACCGCTTTAATGAGAATATTCTTATCCCTCATCCTCTCCGCCACCAGCGAGAAGATAATGAAGCACAGCCCGCCTGCTATCATCATTGACCAGTGGGTATACCCACGCCATATCACCTCTATTGCCGCATATCCCACAGCCCCCAGCACAAAGCACAGACCGTACTTTTTTGCCGCCTTCCGTATTTTCTCCCGCCGAAGCTCCATTATAATACCCCCACGCACTTCCTTTTCGAGTAGTATTTGTCATTTTCGAAGGATTGATACGAATATATCTTAGAGTAGAAAACTTTTCACGAACTTATTGACATATCGCTTGTTTTATGGTAAAATAAGCAAGTGCAATTTAATAGGGGTATAGCCAAGCGGTAAGGCAAGGGACTTTGACTCCCTCACTCGTAGGTCCGAATCCTGCTACCCCTGCCAACAAAAGAGACCAGCCTTTGCGGTTGGTCTCTTTTGTTGATGGTGTAAGCGAATTTGGAGCTATCTCGCAAAGCGAGAGTAGGTCCGCATACTCCGCCCGAAGATCGACAAGC
This sequence comes from Eubacteriales bacterium, assembly GCA_045536065.1. GTDB lineage: Bacteria > Bacillota > Clostridia > Oscillospirales > CAG-272 > UBA1740. The sequence continues at coordinate 8,915 of JAZSMV010000061.1, forward strand.
TAGCTTGTCAGGCGAAGGGTGAGAGTATCTTCGCCCGTGACGAATACCCTGCTACCCAGACCAGCCCTTGCGGTTGGTCTCTTTTGTTTGTGGTGTAAGATTTGATTTAAATTCTACCGCAGCAGAGGCTTTTTTCCTTGACAGAGGCTTGTTATTGTGATAAAATGATAAAAAGCACTAAATTTTAAATCAATTTTCTCAACCGTACCTCAAAACGGATATAGGTAAATGAATCAAAAAACATTATACATAAAAGGAGAGCAATAATGAGTCGAAAAGAAGAAATCATTGCTTTACTGCAAAACGGAGGTATGACACACTCGGCATTGGCAGAGGTAATCTGCGGTGATGCTAATAAGATGCCGGCAATCTATTTTGCATTGAAGGGATTGGTGGAAAGCGGAGTAGTATCCAGATCCGAGGGACGCCCGGCAATCTATTCTTTGGCGGGAAATGCTGAAGTACAGGCTTTATCGACCGCTTCGCCCTCAAGGGCAAAGCTCGTAAAAAGAAAAAAGGTTCTCCGTGATATATCCGGAGACGTAATCAACAACGACACACTTGATGAGGCGGCTGAGGCTGTGGCGGCATCGGAGAATTACGGTCCTGAAAACGAGCTGCTGAGAAGATGCCTCGAGCGTTTTCCTGACAACACGGATGCGGATATTGTGGCTATGAAGATAGGACTGATTGACGTGACGAATTCCACGCATCTTTCCCAGCATAAGAGCAGCATCAATATTGCTGAATTAAGTGAAATAATTGCAAATATTCCTGATATAGATGCAAAGCTGGCTGCCGGAGATTATAGTGTTGTAGATGAAATCGCCCGCACCAACGGTAACATCACATTGTTGTCCTTTGCTTCCAAATACTGTTGCTATCACAACAGATATGTTTATCACGGAGATTCCTATTCGATTATTGATAACGTATTGAAGGAATATCTTCCTCTATACTTCCGTAATAGCGGTGTGCCGATTGAAAGGGATACCTTTAAATCATATAGAAAATATGCGAAGTATATAGAAGATAATCTGGATGCCTTGGGAATCGACACCGCAGAGCGCAGAAAGAAGCTGGACAATTTCATTTGGTATAAAAACCGATAAATGCAGTTGCTTCAAAGTGTGCCGAGTAGAAGGAGATCGAGCTGTGATTAATATGATTTTTCAAGGCCTTGCATTTCCATTATTCTTGCGCACTTTCTCGCAACAAAAAAGACCTGACGCATGTGTCAGGTCTTTTCCCTTTTTTATTTATTTTGTTCTTGCAACTTGACTTAATATATGCTATAATGTAAATGTAAAGAAATGCCTTTTTGTAGTAAAATAGGCAAAATGACAATAAGGGTTTACGAAATATGCGATTTGTCTGTCCGAAATGCGGTGAAAAATTGAATATCAATGACAGAACCGCTTCCTGCGTGTCAGGGCATTCATACGACAGAGCCCGTGGCGGATACTATAATCTGCTGCTCGGCAACGTGGGCGGTGTCCACGGCGATAACAAGGAGATGGTGCTTGCACGTCGCTCCTTCCTTGGCGGAGGATATTACGCACCCCTCGCCGAGAGGCTTTGCGGACTTACCCTTGAGTTTATGCCGAAGGAGGGCTGTCTTTTGGATGCAGGAGCAGGGGAGGGCTATTACACCGATTTTATCGAGCGCACTCTCACCGAGCAAAACGGCAGAAGCGACGTCAGCGCCTTTGATATTTCAAAGGATGCGGTTCGTGAGATAGCGAAGAAAAATCCTCGCATATCTCTTGCGGTCGCAGGCTCCTATCATATGCCGATCGCCGACGGAGAATTTGACGTAGTGATAAACACCTTTTCTCCTCTTGCCCTTGAGGAAACCAGGCGAGTGCTTAAACAAGGCGGCCATTTTATAATGGCTATCCCCGGCGAGATGCACCTTTACGATCTTAAATCGGTCATCTACGACACCCCTTATAAAAACGAGGTTGCCGATACGGCGCTTGAGGGCTTTGAGCTTATAATGGACGAGGGACTTACCTATAAATTTCTCCTGGACACCCCCGAGAAAATACAAAGTCTTTTTATGATGACGCCTTATGCCTATCGCACAAAACCCAGCGACAGAGATAAGGTTTTAGCACTTGAAACCCTTGAATGTACTGCGGATTTTCGCATATTTGTTTACAAAAAGCTATAAATTGGAGTAAAAAATGGAATTAACTCACGGAAAATATCTTGGTGTTGATTACGGCGACAAGCGTACAGGCCTTGCCGAGTGCGACATATCCGGTATGCTGGCAAGCGGCATCTGCACCATCAGCGAGGGCGGAATGAGAAACACCGCAGTTCGTGTGGCAAGAGAGGCCGAGAGCCGCAGCTGTAAGAAAATAATTATAGGTCTGCCGAAGAATATGGACGGCACCGAGGGTGAGCGCACCCAGGTTATTCGTGCCTTTGCCGAGCTTCTTCGGGCAGAGACTCAGATACCCATAGATTTTTACGACGAGCGTATGACGACTATGGTTGCATATCGCTTCCTCGGTGAGACAGGAACCTACGGTAAAAAGCGCAAGGCAGCGGTTGACACTCTTTCAGCAGAAATAATTCTGCAGAATTATATCGACCGTGAGCGTGCTATGAAAAAGTGAGGGCAGGGAAAAATGAAAAAACGTGTTCTTATAATATACACAGGCGGAACTATCGGCATGAAGAAGACCGAAAAGGGCTACGCCCCCGTGGCAGGCTATCTGGGTCAGGCCATCTCCGAGATGGAGGATATGAAGAGCCCCGATACACCCGCTTGGGATCTTCACGAGATGTCGCCTCTGCTGGACTCCTCCGACATCACCGTCAAGGAGTGGAACAAGATAGCCAAGGTCATCTGCGACAACTATCAGTCCTACGACGGCTTCGTTGTGCTTCACGGCACCGATACCATGGCATATACCGCCTCGGCGCTCTCCTTTATTCTAGACGGACTCGATAAGCCTGTTATTCTGACCGGCTCACAGATTCCTCTCTCGGAGATCCGCAGCGACGGAAAGGATAATCTCATCACCTCTCTGCTTATTGCGGCAGACGGTGTGGCAAACGAGGTCTGCCTTTGCTTCAGCGGTAAGCTGCTTCGTGGCAACCGTGCGGTAAAGATGAGTGCGGACAGGCTGGTGGCATTTGATTCGCCAAACTACCCCCACCTTGCAGATATCGGCATCACCATAAAGTATCATCAGTCGGCTCTCCGTCACTATAAGGGCGAGGGTCTTAAGATGCAGCCTCTTTCGGAGGTGCCGATAGGCGTTCTCAAGGTGTTCCCGGGTATACAGTTCGGACTTTTTGAGAGCATTATGACAGAGAAGCTGTCGGGTATAGTTCTCGAGACCTTCGGTGCAGGCAATATTCCCTCCGAGGGTGGTGCGCTGATTCCCATAATCTCCCTTGCCTTCGAGCTTGGCTCTGTTGTTACCGTATGCTCCCAGTGTCCCTCGGGCACCGTATCTCTCGGCGCTTATGAAACCAGCTCTGCGCTGAAGTCCGCAGGTGCGGTAAGCGGCTTTGATATGACCACCGAAGCGGCGGTTGCAAAGCTCTATTACCTCTTCAGCCTGGGTCTTTCGGTTGACGAGATCAAGGTCAAAATGGAGCAGAACCTTCGTGGCGAGATTACGGTATAAATACCGAAATTTCAGGCTTTTTAAGGCTTTATTCTTTGAAAAATCACATTTTGTAAGGAAATAGTAATGAATATACAGGAAGTAATACTTTGTAAATTCGGTGAGGTTGTCCTTAAGGGCGCCAACCGACAGAGCTTTGAATCTCAGCTGATAAAGGAGCTTCGCCGCAGAGCAAGTCCTAACGGCGCCTTTAAGACATACTACAAGCAGTCCACCGTCTACATCGAGCCTCTTGACGATATGTGCGATATGGACGGAATGTACGATGCTGCCAAGAAGGTATTCGGTATTGTTGGCGTTAACCGTGCCGCAGTCTGCGAGAAGAATATGGACAGCATTATTGCTCTTGCCAGAGAGTACCTGCCCGAAAAGCTGGCGGGCAAGCGCACCTTTAAGGTGGATGCAAAGCGCTCGGACAAGAGATTTCCTCTTAAGTCCCCCGAGATATCCCGTGAGATCGGCGGCGTTATCCTCTCCACCGTACGTGGCATAAAGGTTGACGTGCATAACCCCGACGTTACCGTAACCGTTGAGGTTCGTGACGATCACGCATACATCAGAGCAGGGCAGGAGCCGGGGGCCGGCGGTCTTCCTCTCCGTTCGGCAGGCAGAGGTCTGCTTCTCCTCTCGGGCGGTATTGATTCCCCCGTTGCGGGCTGTATGATGGCAAAGCGTGGTATGGAGATCGAGGCGCTCCACTTTGAGTCCTTCCCCTATACCTCCGAGCGAGCCAAGGAAAAGGTTATGCAGCTGGCGCAACAGATGTGCGAGTTCTGCTCCAAGATCCACGTTCACGTGATCTCCCTCACCCATATTCAGGAGGAGCTTCGTGACAACTGCCAGGAGGACTATTTCACCATTCTCCTCCGTATCTTTATGATGCGCCTCTCCGAGAGATGCGCAAGAGAATATAAGTGCCACGCACTTATAACAGGCGAGAGTCTTGGCCAGGTTGCCTCTCAGACCCTTGCGGCTATCGAGGTTACCGATTCGGTGGTTCGTATGCCTGTATTCCGTCCCTGCATCGGTCTTGACAAGAACGAGATCATCATTCAGGCACGTCACTACGGCACCTTTGACACCTCCATTCTGCCTTATGAGGATTGTTGTACCGTATTTACCCCCCGCCACCCCAAGACTCAGCCCAGAATCGAGGACGTAATGCGTGAGCTTGACAAGGTTGACGTGGATGCACTTCTTGAGGAAGCCTACGCATCAATGTATACCGAAACTAAGCTTATTTACCCGAATTATCGCTGATTTGACAACAAACATTTACAAAATGCAACAAAAAGAGAGCCAAAGCCTTGGCTCTCTTTTCTATTCTGCATTCTGCATTCTGAATTCAGCATTCAGAATTCAGCACTTATTTTACCACTTCAAGTCTGATAATGTTGGTGTTTCCTCTGGGGCCGCCTACATTACCGCCGGTCATAACAATATTGTCACCGGGGGAAAGACGAAGTGTATTTTTCGCCTGACGTACAGCGTTGTAGAACATAACCTCGTTTGCCTCAAACACCTCGGTCATAACGGGAAGAACGCCCCAGCTCATGTTGAGCTTTCTCCAAGCCTTCTCGTTGGTGGTAAGACCGATAATATCAACAGGACATCTGAAACGGCTTACCATTCTTGCGGTAAGTCCGCTTACCGAGTTAACGACGATACACTTTGCGTTAACGTCGATAGCCATAGCGCAGGTTGCGTGAGAAACTGCGTCGGCATTGCTTCTGATCTTGAAGCTGGAGTTGTGGAATCTGTCGGTAAAGTTGATGCCGTTCTCGGTGAACTCTGCGATCTCTGCCATATAGCGCACAGCCTCTGCGGGATGAGCGCCCACTGCGGTCTCGCCCGAGAGCATAACCGCCGAGGAGCCGTCGTAAACTGCGTTTGCAACGTCGGAGATCTCGGCTCTGGTGGGTCTGGGATTGTAGATCATAGACTCAAGCATCTCGGTTGCGGTAATAACACGCTTGCCGAGCAGACGGCACTTCTTGATAAGATGCTTCTGAACTGCAGGAACCTCAACGAAGGGGATCTCAACGCCCAGGTCACCTCTCGCAACCATAACGCCGTCGGCAACCTTACAGATCTCGTCGATATTGTCAACGCCTGCACGGTTCTCGATCTTTGCAATAATATCAATATCCTGACCGCCGTTTTCGTCAAGGAACTCACGCACCGCACGGATATCAGCCTCGCAGGAGATAAAGGATGCAGCTACGAAATCAATATCGTTCTTGATGCCAAAGAGCAGGTCTGCCTTATCAACCTCGGAGAGATACTCCTGGGTCATTGTCTTGTTGGGGAAGTTCATGCTCTTTCTGTTGGAGAGCTCGCCGCCAACTATAACCTTACATACGGCATTGCTGCCTTCAAGTCTTGCTACCTCGAAGATAACCAGACCGTTGTTGAGAAGGATTCTGTCGCCTACGTTAAGGTCCTCGATAAGACGCTTATAGCTTACAGACACACGGCTTTCATCGCCCTCAATGTCGTCGGTGGTGAAGATGAACTCGCCGCCCTCTTCAACCTTTACCTTACCGTCCTTGAAGGTGCCGATTCTATATTCGGGACCCTTGGTGTCAAGCATGATTGCGATAGGAAGACCGAGCTTCTCTCTCACCTGCTTAACAAGGTCGAACTTCTTCTGATGCTCCTCGTGGGTTCCGTGGGAGAAGTTAAGTCTTGCAACGTTCATACCGCTGCGACACATTCTTGTAAGTATTTCCTCATTCTCGGACGCAGGGCCTATGGTACAAATTATTTTAGTCTTACGCATTTTATATGCTCCTTTAAGTTATGCGATAAAATTTTCAACCACTCTATATTATACCACACAACTTTTCTATAATCAATATTTTTTCAAAAATTAAAATCCCATTTCCGAAAGCTCCGAGCAGACCTTTTTATAGAAGGCATAGATCTGCTCCTTCTGGCTTTTCTTTGAGAACAGATCGATTATCTGCACGTGGGATACGGGAATATCGAGGCATTTTCCCTTATAACAGCCGAACTGCGCCGACTCCTCGGATACCATACCGTCGTTGTCGGTCACCTCGTAGTGATGCTGCAGCTTCATCGGCAGTCCCATAATAAAGCAATCCTTCACGTTCGATATGCTGGTGGAGTAGCTCTGACAGTAGACCTTGTAGGAGAACTGAAGGGTCTCCTCGCTTTCATCCACCGCACGAAGCTGATCGCAGGCACGGATAGAGTCGGGATGCTTGTCGCCGAGGAACAGACAGTAGAACATATCTATCCAGAAGGCGATGATCTTTTTGATCGGCATAGGCAGCTTCCATATCTTCGAGGCGATGATAGAGCCCTTGTGAGGTGTGCAGAGGGTGGTAAGCGAGGCCACCTTATCCTCCATACCGAGCTTGGTTATCATATATTTTGAGTCAAGTCCGCCCTTGGAGTGAGCGATAATATTCACCTTTTCCGCCCCTGTCAGCAGCAGAACACGGTTTATGTATTTTTTCAGCTGCTCGGCGTTGTTTTCAATGCTGCCAAAGCCGTCGGTATCGGCGACGAATACCTTATAGCCCTCCTTTTCAAGCTCATAGCCTATCTTGCCGAAGGCATTGAGTATACGGAGCTGCTTTGCCGCAATTCCGTGGGCTAAAATTATTGGATACTTGCTTGCCATAAAGAAGCTCCTTTCTGAGAGAGTATTGTTTCGTTATGAAAATTATAGCACCGATGGTAAAAAACTGCAATAGTAATAATAAAAATTAATTATCAATTTTTTGTGAAAAAGGCACGGAGCAGCCTCACTCCGTGCCTTGATATATCAGTTGTCCGCCATCTCCGCCTTAAGTCCGGTCACGCTCTCCAGCGTATCGATCTCATAGCCGGGGAAATATATTCCCAATGCCTCGCCCTCGTGCTCAAGCTCAAGGATCAGATATTCTTTGATATGCACTATTCCGTATTGGTCAGCAGCAAGCTTAAAGGGCTTGTATCTCTCGTCATTCAGAGGGAGCTCCTTATTCCATGAGGAGAGGGTAGTGCGCTTTTTGATACGGCGTATAGCCTTGATCTCGGACATATCAAAGCTGTATACCGAGTCAAGATCGGCAAGATGCAGCTGTCCGTTTTGCTGATAGATCTTGGTGGAAAGGTTAATGCATTCGAACATCTGAACTCCCACCGTTTTGATTTTGATCTCGCCGTCCTTTATTTTGTATCTGAACATCAGAACGTCAATATCGGGCGCAGTGTAGGGAACTCCGAGCTCCAGCAGAATATCCTTTATATCTGTGTTGAGCCTGTCGAGCTGCTCCTCGGCATTCTCCTCGGCGAGAACCTGCTTTTCCTTTCTCTTTGAGTAGATATGAAGCAGGAGCCAGGCAAGTGCGCAGGTCGTTCCGCCGATAAACAGCCAGGGCGCATTCTTAAATCCCTCTTCAAAGCTGACGTCGGCACGCAGAATACCTGCAACCACTATCACCGCAAGCAGACCGCATATATATTTTACTATTCTGAGCCAGGTTGGAAGCTGGCTTTTCTTAACCGTAGCCTCAAGGCCTTCGGTTTTATCCTCAAAGCTCTTTTTCGTTTCCTCGGAAAGCGTTCTTGTGATAAATTCTATTCCGTTTATCTGCTCGTTTTTCTTGTCATTCGTTATATCAGTGGCGAATAATGCTTTCATATCCGATCCCCCTTTTTCTTTTATATTTTTATTATATCACTATTATTGCAGAAATGCAATAATAATCTATTGACTTTCTGTAGTATAAGGGGTATAATTGATTTGTTTTTATAAAGTAATCGTTGCGATTTTTAAGCTACGGCATTTATGCCCTGTGTTTTTGGAGAAAAAATGATTAAGGAAAAGGATCTTATACGTAGGGAAAAGATACTGAACGGCAATCTCGTTGCCGCTATAATCAGCATCTGCGCACCTATCTTTTTATACAATTTATTCAATTCCTTCTATTCGGTAATAGATGCTGTCGTTGTGGCGAGAATAGATCCCTCCAGCGTCAGCGCAGTTGCGATGCTCTCGCAGATACAGCACCTGCTGTCCTCAATCGGATCGGGTGTTGCGGCGGGCGGAGGAATAATCGTTGCAAGGCTGTTCGGCGCAGGCAAAATGGATGATGCCAGGTTCCATTCAAACCAGGTCATCTCGCTCTCCAGCATTGTAATTGCCATTCTGCTTGCCGTCTGTCTGCCTCTTGCTCTGCCGATAATGAGGCTTTCGGGCGTTCCCGATGAGCTTATCAGCATAGGAACGGGCTATTTTATCGTTCAGATACTCAATCTCGCCTTTGTGTTCTACAACAGCGTGTTTATGGCTATGCAGAAGGCGAAGGGTAATACCAAGATAATGTTCTGGCTCAATATACTCGTTATGGTGCTGAAGCTGTCGCTGTCGGTGCTATTTATCTGGGTGCTTGAGAAGAAGGATATTATGTGGGTGGCATTAGCCACTATGATTGGTCAGGCGGTAATGTTCGTCATTCTCCTTCTTATGATGCTGGAGCGTGGCAACGTCTTTGCTATAAAATTCAATGAATTCAAGCTTAATCTTAATGTGTGCAAGGATATTTTCGCTATGTCCTTTCCCATCTTCCTTGGCAAATTCATCTTCTCCTTCGGAAAGGTGAGCGTCAACCGAATGTGCAAGGCATACGGCCCCCTCGTAGTAGGAGCGCTTGGCGTTTCAAACAATATGAACGGCCTTGCCACCACTCCCATTAACTCCTTTGAGGAGGGAACCTCCACCATCATCAGTCAGAATCTGGGCGCAGGTAATACAAAGCGTGCGATGAAGACCTTCAGGTATTCCTTCATTATGGCGACCTCGCTTGGAATTATCGGTTACATCCTTATCCGCTTTCTGCTCCAGGATGAGATAATCGGGCTGTATAATCAGAACGAGCTTGCAGAGGGCGCCGAGGAGTTCCTCGCTCTCATCAAATCCATACACAGATACGACTCTCTTTCCATACTCGCCCTTGCGGTAAATTCTGCGGTGCTTGGCGTCCTTTACGGCTACGGAAAGACGAAAATGACAATGATACTTAACATTAGCCGTGTTTTCCTCTTCAGAATTCCTATTCTTTGGTACTTACAGACCTTCCATAAGGAAATAGGAGCAGAGGCGGCAGGTATCTCAATGGGCATCAGTAATATCTGCATCGCCCTGGCATCTATTCTGTGCCTTGTCATCTTCCTCTGGCAGAACAAGAGAAAGGAAAAAGCCACAAGGGAGCAAAACTCCGAACAAAGCTCCAGCCTCGAGCCCGAGCAGATCACCGAGCAGGCGTCATAGCCTGTTTTGTATGAGCTAAATATTATTTCCCGTCGGATCAAAAAACACGGTAGCACCTGCTACCGTGTTTTTTTAGTTATTATTCAATATTTGATTTGATGTAATCGATGAGATCATCGATCTTTTCCTTGCTCTCGGACTCGCCTATATCATAATAAACATATATCTGAATATCAATTTCCGCTTTGCGTCCATAATATTGCGATGTATGCCACATTGTGTCACCGTATATCTTAACTAATTCCGGATTACCGGTTTCAACGTTGATATAAGCCTCTTGTGTTATGGAGTAATCAGAACTCTTAAGCTGCATATATGTAAGATAGCGATCCATTCCTATCGTATTAATACTTAAGAACGGTGCGGTCTGCTTTAAAACAATATAATTTTCATACAGCTTATATTCTCTGGTCACGAATTCATCGAAATCATAGGTCTTGCCGTCATTTTCGAATTCTTCATGCTGTCCAAAGAACCGTGTGTAATTAATAAGGTTTTTCAAATATCCCGATCTTGCGTGCATTTCACCAAGCTCGCTTCCGGAAGCGGGAATCAAAGGATATTCGTCCGAGCTATAGTGTGTGCTGCCTTCAAATCCGCCAAATGCCTTATCTTCCTTATAAGTATAGCGAGCAAAAGAAGTCATTTCGAATCTGCCGCTTTCCACCGACAGCTTCTGAAAGGTATATTCATCGATTGCGGCGAACTCATCATCACCATCCTTTTTGATTCTGGATTCATAGAAATCAGCGTCCTCAAGGTGATAGGAATTCATATTTATATATGATTTGCTTTGATCGGCCAATTTCGTTTCGGCGATATAGGAATACTTTGCCGCATCTCCGAATCTGAATTTGACTTTACCTAGTAGATCAAAAAAGTCGGCATTGTTATCAAAGGTATATTTTTCACCGATTACGTTGGTGAAAACCACCGAGTCCACCTCGTCGCCTAAAACGATATCTCTCGTTTGTGCGATATCAAATTTGTCCTGAGAATTTCCGCCACCGCAGGAGCATAAGGATAAAGCTATTGCGAGCATCAATAAAAGAGCTGTAATTTTTTTCATATTTTTGTCACTCCGTTTACATAATATCCGCTTTAAAGCGATTGGCTTTCAACCGGCGGGTTTGCTCGTTTTATCAAAAAATGTTTGAATCACGAGTTGAATTGATTATATCACAGTAATATAAAAATGTCAACATGAAACTAATGATAGAGCCCTAAAGAGAGCGAAAAAAATCATTTCGTAGGAGCGTAGCTAAGCAGATAAGCCTTCCCTGTTGGGGAAGGGGGACCGCTTGCGGTGGATGAGGTGTAGATGCGGAGATGAATTTCCTTTCTCATAAAAAACGGAATGTCCGAATGGACATTCCGTTTTTCTGGTTGATCACTATAATTTTGATACAAGATTATTTCACTTCCACGCTTTGCGCCCACAAATAAAAGGTGTCTCCAAGGAGTTGTGCATCAGACGGTTTGCAAAGGAATTGAACGATCCAAAAAGCATCCGATCCCTTGTAACAATACGATCGTGCATAGCTACTGATATTGGTTCTTTCATAGAACCAAAGGCCGCCTTGGGTTTGCGGATATACGTTTTTGTGTCCGTTATTGGCGATAACAGAAGCAGTGTATTCCTCCAAGGTTTTTTCAGCCAAGCCTTCTTCCAATGTGAATTCTTCTTTTAAAACGACAACTCCACAGAAATCTGCCACAAAATATGCATCAAATCCCATTTGGCTTTGTTCTTCTGTGAATTTGTCGGTAAGTATAATTGAAAAACCGTCTTTTTCAAATTTTTGTGATTGTCCTATGGAATTTTCATCAGGAATGAACATTATGTTTGGAAAGCATCCACACAGCAAACAAGAAATTGACACGAGCAATACCGTAAGATAAACTATTTTTCTCATATTCTCCTCCTATGTTGTTTTTCGTTTAATTATAAGATACCACAAAATAAAATAAAGCGCAACCCCCTAGTATCAAAATTGAGGTTTATGTTTGGCGGATGATAGATTTTAGATATAATATGGGATTTTAGTGTAGATCAATTCGGTAAAGACAGTCTAAGTCCATATTAGCAAGGAAGGGAACAATGTCTACTTCATTTATATTAATGTTTTTTTCGGTCTTGTTTTTTCTTCCTGCCCAGGTTTTTGAAATATAAATATATTTTGAGTTTTTTGCATTTTTCAAATCATTTATCAGCTCTGCAAGTTCCACAAGTTGCTTTGCGCCCTCGTCCTTTTCGCCTACAGGAAACTCACAGTCGCAAACCCAATCGGTAACACGATATTCATACGAATCGTTGACAATACACATTTTTATATCGTGCTTTGTGCCTATGCAAAATTTATAAGGTGACTTTCGCAAAGCGGCTTCATAGTCAATAGGATCTATTGCCTTGTCTGTTGCTCCATATAAAATATAACACATAATATTCCTCCTTTTTATTTTATTATATCATAGAGAGAATTAAATTTCAATAAAAAATAAAAAAGCACGACAGTTTCATATCAAAACTATCGTGCTTTTTTGGCGGAGATGAAGAGATTCTTCTAGGAATTCTTTGAATTCCGTCGCACGCACAGAGTTACTAAACTCCGAGAGCCCTCGGTACACTCGGACACTCGGTCGTTAAGAAACTCTAGCTTATCGCACGTCAAAAACAGTTATCAACTGTTTTTGACGGCTCCCTCTTTTGCCGTCGCAAGCGACGGACAAAAGATGAAAATCTCTTCATCTCCAGCCAAAAAGAAAGATACGGAATGCCCGAATGGACATTCCGTATCTTTGGCGGAGATGAAGAGATTTGAACTCTTGCGCCGATTGCTCGACCTACACCCTTAGCAGGGGCGCCTCTTCACCACTTGAGTACATCTCCTTGTGAAGTCATTATTAACTTGCCATAACATTATAGCAACTTTATACTCGTTTGTCAAGGGCTTTTTGAAAAAAGAGTTGATAAAAAAGCCTGTTAAACGACTGATTCAACTATTCTCGAAAAAAATTCTTCAAAAATTTCTTAAAAATTAACAAAAGTACAAAATAATGTGGTATAATAATATGAAGTAATATGTTCGATAGGACGATTATAAAACAGGAGAGGTCTATGTTCGGTTACGTAAAGCCGGTGGTAAACGAAATGCTGGTGCGTGAGCACGAGTTTTACAAGGCCACCTATTGCGGCATCTGCCCATCTATGAAAAAGCATACGGGCGTGCTGTCAAACGTGACCCTGTCATACGACAGCGTTTTCCTTGCGCTTGTCAGAATGCTTTACATACCCGACGGCGATTTTGCCGCCGAGCAGAGACGGTGCATTGCTCATCCTACGAAGAAGCGTCCGATGCTGAAGGAAAACTCTGCGCTGGAATACACCGCCAGAGCCTTTGCAGTTCTTACCTATTATAAATTAAAGGACGATCTCTCCGACGAGAGCGGACTTAAAAGGCTTGGCGTTACTGCGGTTCGTCCCATTGTGTCGCTGGCAAACGGCAAGGCAGACCTTGACGAGCTTGAGGTGCTTGTGGCAGACCGTCTTGACAGGATAACCCGGCTTGAGAGGGCAAAATGCGACAGCATTGATGCTCCCGCCGCCCTTTTCGGCGAGCTGCTTGGCGAGATCTTCGCCTACGGCCTTGCAGAGAGCGACCGCCTTGTGCCCTACGAGGTGGGAAATCATCTGGGTCGCTTTATCTACGCCGCCGACGCTGCCGAGGACTATGAAAAGGACGTGAGGAGCGGTAGCTACAACCCATTTGTCCTTGCCTATGGCGGAGCGCCGCTCACGTCAGAGAACAAGCAGAGCATAAAGACCGGCCTGCTGCTCGAATGTAAAAAGATCGAGGCGGCGGTAAATCTGCTTCCCTTTGGCAACAGGGCAACTATTGAAAATATTATCAACAACGTCATATATCTCGGACTTGTCAAGCGCATAGAATTTCTTGACGGGGAAGGGAAGGAAGAAAATCCGAAAGGAGAAAAGTAATTGAAGGATCCTTATACCATACTCGGTGTGTCAAGCGACGCAACTGATGAAGAAATAAAGAATGCCTACCGCACTCTCGCCAGAAAATATCATCCCGACAATTACGGCGACGATAATCCTCTTAAGGATCTGGCAAACGAGAAGATGCAGGAAATAAATGCGGCATACGACGAGATCCAGCGTATGCGCTCCTCGGGTGGATCTGCTTACAAGGGCAACGGTACATACTACCAGAGCTACAGCGGAACAGGAAGCACCTCGGGTGTTTACGCCGAGATCAGAAGACTTATCAATGCAAAGAGATTTCACGAGGCAGAGCGCCGCATTGCTGAAATTCCCATCAGCGAGCGCACTGCGGAATGGCATTATCTCAACAGCGTTCTTCTTATGCACCGTGGATACGTAAACGACGCTATGCGTGAGCTTGAAATGGCTTGCAGCATGGAGCCGGGTAATATTGAGTATCAGAAGGCGAAGGAAATGTTTAACACAGGTGCCCGTGGCTACGGCAGTACCTACTATACCACCACACGCCGCCGCTCCGCATCCGACGATGCCTGCGATTGCTGTATGAACCTTATCTGTCTTGACTGCCTGTGCGAATGTCTGGGCGGCGACCTTATCCGTTGTATATGAGTCAGACAAAAAAGCTTACCCTTTCCGCTATTATGGTCGCTCTCGGCACGGCGGCAATGATACTTGGCGCAGTCTTTCCGGTTATGGATCTTACCGTCTGCGCACTTGCATCGCTGATCGTGGTCTTTATCTACCTTGAGATCGGCTCCTATTACCCTTGGCTTGTGTGGATCTGTACCTCCCTCGCCACAGCTCTTATTTACAGCTCCTCGGGAATATGGGCGGAGTATTTTCTAATCTTCGGCATCTATCCCTTGATAAAGGCGTATATCGAACGCCTGCCCAGATGGTCCTGGCTGATCGTTAAGCTTGCCTATATCAATGCGATGATCTGGGGACTGTTCGGCATATTCCATCTGCTTGGAATCCCCTTCTTCGAGGAGGACAGCAAGCTCCTTGCCATAGTTACCTACGTGCTTATGATCCTTGCGTTCATTCTGTACGACATTTTTATCGTAGTTATGGTTCGATTCTATATGGCGAAAATCAGACCCAGATTTAAAAATCTGCTTAAATAATTCACTAAATGTAAAGAATGGTAGTCAAATTATGACAAAAGTCGGTTTTATCTCTCTCGGTTGTTGCAAAAATCTTGTTGACACCGAGGTTATGCTTCACAATCTTCACGCCGCCGGATTTCAGATCACTCCCAACGAGGAGGAGGCGGAGATCATCATAATAAACACCTGCGGCTTTATCGAGAGCGCAAAGCAGGAGGCTATTGACAATATTCTTGACGCCGCCTCTCTTAAGGAGTGGGGCAAGTGCCGTCACATTATTGCCACGGGCTGTCTTGTAGAGCGATACCGTGAGCAGGTTATGGAGGAGATGCCCGAGATCGATGCACTTGTGGGCATCGGCAGTCTTGACGATATTGCCAAGGCCTGTGAGGCTGTTATGCGTGGTGAGAAGTTTGTTTCCTTTAAGGACAAGGAAGCGGCGGCGCTTGGCGGCGACCGAATCATCACCACAGGTCCCTATTCCGCATACATAAAGGTCTCCGAGGGCTGTGATAATCTCTGTACCTACTGTGCGATCCCGCTTATCCGTGGCAGACACAGAAGCCGTAAAATTGAGGACATTGTTGCCGAGGCAAAGGACCTTGAGGCAATGGGAGTAAAGGAGATCAACCTTATCGCCCAGGATACCACAAGATACGGTCTTGATATTTACGGTGAGTACAGCCTTGCAAGGCTTGTCCGTGCCATCACCGAGGCGACCAGCATTCCCTGGATCAGACTTCTTTATTGTTATCCCGATAAGATCACCGACGAGCTTATCGAGGAGTTCCGCACAAACGAAAGACTCCTTAACTATATGGACATTCCCGTTCAGCATATCTCCGACTCGGTTCTTCGTAGAATGAACCGTCACGGCGGCAAGCAGCTGATAAT
Organism: Eubacteriales bacterium; assembly: GCA_045536065.1. Lineage (GTDB taxonomy): Bacteria > Bacillota > Clostridia > Oscillospirales > CAG-272 > UBA1740. The sequence goes on from JAZSMV010000061.1 coordinate 24,878, forward strand.
TGATGCTGTAAAGCGCCTACGCGCATGCGTTCCCGGCATAATTCTCCGTACTACCGCCATGGTCGGCTTCCCCGGTGAGACCGAGGAGGACTTCACCGAGCTTTGCGAGTTCGTGAAGGAAACCAAGTTCGACCGCTTCGGCGCATTTACCTTCTCACCCGAGGAGGGAACCGCCGCCGCAGAGATGGAGGATCAGATCGACGAGCAGGTAAAGCAGGACAGATACGATATTCTTATGCAGACCCAGCTTACCGTAGCCGAGGAAAAGACCGCCGAGAGAGTGGGCACCGACCTTACCGTTCTCTGCGAGGGCTATGACCGTATCGCCGAGGTCTATTACGGACGCTCCTTTGCCGACGCACCCGACGTTGACGGCAGAGTTTATTTCAAATCAGCAAAAAAGGTTCTCCCGGGTGAGTTCGTTACGGTGCATATCACCGAGGCAATGGACTACGATCTTGTGGGCGAGATCCAAGGTTAAGAGAGGTATTAGCTATGAAAAAATCATCAATGAATATTCCCAACACCCTGTCGATTATCAGATGCCTGCTTGTTCCCGTATTCGTTGCAACCCTTTTATTTATGAGAAACACAGGCATATGGGGCTACATAGTGCCTGCCGCAGTTTACGGCCTGACCGCACTTACCGATATGCTTGACGGCAAGATCGCAAGAAAATATAATCTCGTCACCGACTTCGGCAAGTTTATCGACCCTCTTGCAGATAAGTTTATGGTGCTTTCCTCTATGATCTCCATACTTGTATGGATGCTTCTCCGTGGCGAGACGCTCTTCGCACTTATCTTCGTCTGGGTAGTTCTTATTATCCTTCTCCGTGAGCTTGGAGTTACAAGCCTTCGTCTTGTTGTTGCAGGCAAGAGCGGAATCGTCGTTGCCGCCAGCATTCTCGGTAAGATAAAGACGGTTTCTCAGATGGTGGGAACTCTCGTATTCATTCTCGAGCCCGCAATTCCTATGGTTATCAACCTCGAGGCAGTTTCCTTCGTCTGCGACAACCACATTCTCTCCTACGTGGCAATGGCGGTTATGGCATTCACCACACTCTTCTCGGGAATTGATTATCTTAAGGCGTATATGCCCTATATTGATTCTAACAAGTAAAATTCAAAGCATAAAAGCAAAAGCGACCCGATAGCCCGGGTCGCTTTTTTGCTGTAGATACAGTCAAAATGTAAACTTTAGTCGATAATTTTAGCCACAATGGCGCCAACCTGCTCGGCAACCAGATCGGGATCGGTCTTTCTGCCCTCGGTAAGCCAGCAGTAAACGATAGCGGCAACTCCGCCCGCACATGCGGCCGCAACGGAATCTATTGTCGCAGGCAGCTCCATACCCGAGGCAACGCTTATGCGAAGTCTCTCACGGGTGTCCTGGAAGTTCTTCTCGAATATAAGAGCCAGCACAGAGGGGAAGAGATTGCTCTTGCAGATATTGTCGATAGCGGCGGCGTTCTCGTCGATAAAATGGATTATCCTCTTCGCATAAGCGATGTAATAATCCGAGGTAAGCGAGGGCTTGCCCAGCTTCACCATATATCTGTCGAAGTTGTCACGAAGCACGCCGGTATAAGAGGTGAGAAAATCAAACTTATCCGAGTAGTGCTTATAGAAGGTGGCTCTTCTGATGCCCGCCTTGTCGCACAGCTCGTTTATGGTTATCTCGTCAAAGGGCTTTTCGCTGAGCAGATCGAGAAAAGCGTCGTAAAGCGCCTTCTTCGTTCTTCTTACTCTGAGATCTTCCTTGCCTGACATTTCCTTGTCCTCGCTTTCTCTTGTGTTTGATAAGAACAGTATACTCTTTTATTGGTCACCTGTCAAGTATTTTTTAAAAAATGAAAGTCAATTTTAGGTATAATGTCAATTATCGCCCTTTCTTGTGAAAAATGTATTGATAATCTCATTATTTTGTGTTATGATATAAAATAGCAAAATATTTTTATCAAGGAGCAAGCAAATGGATATCAATAACCAAAAACTTATCGAAGAGATCCTTGGCATTGCCGTATCCACCGGCGCAGATTTTGCCGAGGTATACTGGGAGCTTACCAGAAACGGCACCATCACTCTGCTCAGCAGCAGAATTGACGCCATTGCGGACAACACCGTATCGGGCGTAGGCATCCGTGCGTTCTTGGGTACAAGAACGGTTTACGGCTCCACCTCCGACATTTCAAGAGAAGGACTTATTAAATGCGCAAGAGCCGTAGCCGAGGCTATGGGCGAGGGCAGAGAAGAGAGAAATATCATTCTGAAGCCCACCGCAGTTGAGGATATTCACCCTGTAAAGATCAACCCCGCAACCGCAGATAACAAGGTAAAGTGCGATCTGCTTCGCCTTGCCACCGATGCGGCGAGAGCATACGACAATCGTATTGTTCAGTCGGTGGGTAATCTTATCACCGTTGACCATACTATTCTTGTAGCAAATACCGAGGGTCTTTTCAAGACCGACAGACATATCCGTACCAGAATGGCGGTTAGCGCCGTTGCATCCTCCGGCGGTGAGAATCAGAACGGCTCTTGCTCGCCCGGACGTGGTATGGGTCTTGAGGTGTTCGAGATGTTTAAGCCTGAGGAGATAGGCAGAACCGCAGCCGCTCAGGCTATCACCAACCTTGAGGCAGATTACTGTCCCGCAGGACAGATGCCGGTAGCTATTGAAAACGGCTTCGGCGGTGTTATCTTCCACGAGGCATGCGGCCATTCGCTTGAGGCTACCTCTGTTGGCACAGGCCGTTCTCAGATGTGCGGCAAGCTGGGTCAGAAGATTGCCAACGAGAAGGTTACCGCCATCGACGACGGCACAATTCCTAACGCCTGGGGCTCTGTTAACATTGACGACGAGGGCAATCCCACTAGGCGTAACGTTCTCATAGAGAACGGCGTTCTCAAATCCTATATGGTAGACCGTCTTGGCTCTCGCCGTATGGGTATGCCTATGACGGGTAACAGCCGTCGCCAGAGCTACACCTACGAGCCCACCTCCAGAATGACAAACACCTTTATCGACAACGGCCCCGACAAAAACGAGGACATTATCGCATCCATTGAGTACGGTCTTTACGCAAAGAGCATGGGCGGCGGATCGGTAAATCCTCTGACAGGCGCCTTCAACTTTGCAGTTACCGAGGGCTACATCGTGAGAAACGGTAAGATCTGCGAGGCAGTAAGAGGCGCATCGCTTATCGGCACAGGCTCGGATATTCTTCAGGATATCGATATGGTAGGTCAGAACCTTGCCACAGGCCAGGGTATGTGCGGCAGCTCGTCGGGCAGCTTTCCCACCAACGTAGGTCAGCCACTCATCAGGGTTTCTAAGATCACCGTAGGAGGTAGGTAATATGTACTAGGAATTACTTAAACCAGCCATAGAAAACGAA
>JAZSMV010000004.1:0-6157 GCA_045536065.1 Eubacteriales bacterium
GGGAAAAACAGTTGATAACTGTTTTTCGCAAAGGGATGTCCCACGTTGCGAGCAGATTGAGGCGAGTGTACTGAGCCGATGATATGCGACACAAAAGCGGACGGGGTATGCGAACCCCTTGCGCATCTATTGTTTTCTACAAATTTTCACGTACAGGCATAGCGCAAGTGGGTTCGGTTTTGTGCGGAGCACAAGAAGATAAAGAAGAACACAAGCTCACTCATAAGATAAGAAACAGAGAGGAACTCAAAATTACAGGTGATAAGCTTCTCGGCGAGCCACATATCGATGTTTCCGAATACAACACCAAGCATAAGACCCGCAAGGTTCTGCGAGCCGACCTTCTTCGCACCGAGAGAGTAGAAGATGGTAACAAGCATTGCAACCAAATAAAGGATAACATGAACAGTATATACCGGATGGAGAACACCGTAGTCCTTAGCAAGCTTTGCAGCACCGTCGACGAAGGTAAGAGAAACGCTTTTATAATACCAATCAAGATGTCCCGTGGTAAGAACCATAGAATACATAAGGATAGCAAGTCCGATCAATGCGTATGTGACCCACCTTTTCTGAGGGAAGCCGCAAAGCTTTGAGATTATCTTATACATACACATTATCAGAAAAACCTGACCGAGATATGCGATCTTATTTGCCGCCAGAGCGAACTCGATGGTTTTTGAAAGTGAAAGCAAAAGGTATCCGAGATTTACAACGCATACGCAGAGATATAAAACTAAAAGCCAGGGTTCTCTTTGCTTTTCCCTACCTCCGAGATAATTCAAAAAGCAAATTTTTATTTACATAATTAGCGTTTTTTCACAAGAATTAACAAAAAAAGAGCCTACCCTCTTTACAAAAAAACGCAGAGGATAGGCTTAAAATATTTTTTAGATAGCTTGCTTTGATTTTTGATTCTCGAGGGGCTTTGAGTGCCCCTCGAGATATATTTTGCTAAGCTTTAAGCAATGGGAGCGATAACGAGTGTAAGGGTAACGGTATCATCACCACTGTTTCCACTGCTGTCCTTCTTGTAAGCGAAGTAGATGCTGTCGCCTTCTGCAAGAGTAGCAGTCTTGGAGCCGCTATCTTCACCCGATGCACCGCTTACAGTGGTGGTGGATGTACCGGATATAGTTACCTCTACAGAGAACTTATCCCAGCCACTCTCGGTGGATACATCGTAATTATAAGTAACGCTGTAGCTACCAAGCATAGTAATGGTCATAGCTGCGGTAGAAGAACCAATACCCTTGTTATTGCTTACCAAAGCACCGTTCTTATTAACGAAGTTATAAGTACCGTAGGTAACGTTTGCAGCCTTTACACCGTAAACAGTCATATCGCCTGTAATGATTGCGGTCGTGATAGGCTGAGTGCGTGCCTCGTCAGCAAACCAGATATAGAGGCCTGTTCCGTCGGAAGAAAGACCTGCGCCAAATGTAACTTCAGAGCCGGAGGTATAGGTTGAAGAAACGTTTTCCATGCCTTCACCGTATACCATAGTTACGGTGTAAAGAGCGGACCACTTTGCATAGTAGGTCATGTCGCTGTTTTCTTCATACCAGTATTCTCTGCTGCCGCTGAAATCTGCGGTGGTGTACCAGCCCTCGAACTTGTAGCCGGGCTGATCTTCTACGCTGGGAAGACGATAATCTGCATTATGCTCTACCTCAACGCTGTCAATGATAAAGCCGTCAATACCTGTAACGAAGCTTACGGTATACTTAACGTGTACGATAGAATAGGTGTTTTCGGAAATGGTTACGTGATAGTAAGCATCGCCGATGACAACCTCGAGATCGTATGCTACGTCATCTCCCATAACAGTATAGGTAAGAGCAGCATTCTCAAGTCCCTCTGCAGCATTGGTAATAGTACCTGCACCGTAGCCGTTAAGAACAAGTGCGTTGTTCTCGCCGTCGGTGTAGTAAGTGCCGCCCATGCCGTCATTGATCTTCTGAACAAGACCCTTGCTGCCTTCCTTAGCAAAGTAAGAAATAAGATTGCCGTCTCTGTCATAAACGTAGAGATTAGATGCAAGATATGCGCTCTGAGGTGCTACTTCACCGTCATCGGAAGTCCAGGTAACGTCGGTGTAGATGCGATTGTCAAACATGAAATAGTTAACAACGCCTGCATCGCACTGGATAGCACCAATCTTGGTCTTACCGCTATTCCAGTAACATCCCTCTGTGCTGCTGCACTTGAAGGTATCACCGAGAGCGTAGATATAAACGTCGTTGCCCATAGTTGTTCCATTAGAGCTATAATTGTGAATCAAAATGCCCCTTTCTGCATCAAAGAGACCAAGATAGTAGCTGCCTGAACTGGTAGTGATTTTGAACTCGCCTGTTTCGGGGTTGTATTCTGTAATCTCACCCGTTTTATTACCGCTTACCATACCAAGCGCATCAACAACAAGCTTCGTGCTACCGGAGCTACCGCCTGAGTTGGTGTTACCAGCCGCAGCACTGCCGTAAACGTTCGAACCGCTGTAAGAGCCGTACATAGGATGAGCGTCAATCCACTTTGCGTAGATTGTAATGCTTTCGCTGATAGGACCGGAAACGTATTCTACTGTGCAATCTGCATTAGTAAACCAACCGCTGAATGCCTTGCCGTTGGTGTAACCGGGCTCAACAAGAATGGGAGTATCACCTGCGCCGTAGTAATCTACAACAGTCTCAAGAGTGTTGCCGTAAACAACGCTTACGCTGAGCATAGCATCCCACTTAGCTACGAGAGTAACGCTACCGTCGGTAACGAATGCGTTAATATCTACGATAGTCTGAGCCTCGTCACCCTGAACGTACCAGCCTCTGAATACGAAGCCTTCTGCAGAAAGGGTGGGAAGAGATGTGGGAACGTTGGCAAATGCGCTCTTGGGATCAGCTGTGCCGTGATCACTTACGAAGGTGATGGTTACAGGAACGGGAGCAGCTACGTAGGTCTTGTTTTCCTTATCAATATCTACAACATAGTACATATTTACAGTATTATCCTCATTGAAGGTATATACTGCGAAGGTATCGTCGTCGATCTTGGTGTAGGTACCGTTAAGACCTGCGATTGTGAGTGCGCCATAGCCCGAAACAACAACGTCACCGCCCTCGCCGGTGTAGGTGCCCTCATAGCCGTCAAGCTGACACATGGTTGTGCCGTTGTAACCGAAGTAAGCAATAAGGTTGCCCTCTCTGTCCTTTACGTAAAGCATAGAGGACTGGTAGCAAGCATTAGCTGCTACAGCGTTGCCATCAGCATCCTCGAAGGATACGCCGAAGTAAACAACGTTGTTATTTACGAAGATGGTGTAGCTTGTTGCATCGTCGAAGTTATATACGATACAAGCAGTATTACCGTTATTCCAGTAAGAACCAACCATCATAGATGCAATGCTCTTAGTATCGAAGGGATTAAGGAAGAAGAATTCCTGCATATCAGCATCGCCTGTTACATAGTTAAGAAGGATTATACCTGTTTCCTTATCAATGTAACCCTTATAGGACTTACTTCCGCAGTTGAGCACAAGAGTGCCTGCTACGGGATCGTAATCGGTAATGGAGATATCACCTGTTGCGAAGGGATAGCTGGTCTTAGGAGACTTACCGTCGGGATCGATAGTGAAGCATGCAGCCGTACGAGTGTAGAACTTGTAAAGATCGGTTGCATTCAAATCGTCCTTTCTCTCTATCTCGGTAACGGTGTAAGTAAGGTTGTAGATAGGAGCATCAGACCACTTAGCGTAAATGGTGATGCTTTCGGTCATAGCGGAGCCACTTGCCCACTCTGTACCCTCTGCGAAATCAGCAGTGGTGAACCAACCGTCGAACTTATGCTTTGCATAGGTAGGATTGTCGATCGTTGCGATCTCGCCCTCACCGTAAATGAACTCGCCATTCTCGGTTGCGTTGTCGTTATAAACAACGTTAAGAATGAACTCAGCCTTCCAGAGAGCTACGAGTGTAACGTCTGCTGTGGGAGTATAGCTGTCGCCAACTGCAGTCATGGTCTCATCGCCCTGTACGTACCAGCCACGGAATACGAAGCCTTCTGCAGAAAGGGTGGGAAGAGCAACTGCAATATTGATGTTAGCAGAGCCGATCTGCTCAAATTCAACGTTCTTGCCGTTAGCATCGAGTGTAACGTTTGCCATAGGCTTGGTAAGCGTTGCAGTTCTTGCTGCGGTGTCAAGAGTCATTACGTAGTATTCGGTGTTTACACCGTCAACTGCGAAGTATACGTCGAAGCCGTTCTCGGTTGCGGTGTAGGTACCTGTCTTATCGCCGTAGATAATTGTGCCTGTACCGTCGAGAGCGATAGTTTCATCACCCATAGCGTAGCTGCCGTAGTAAGCATCAAGCGCCATTGTATTGTTGTTAGCGCTAAAGGAAGAACCGATAGAGGTTACGGCAACGATAATGTTACCGGTCTTGTTATCCTTAACGATAACAGTCTTGGAATCCTTAACAGTAGAGGGAGTAAGAACCTCACCTATTGCAGAAGTGATAGTTACGTCGTTGTAGATATGGTTGTTGTAGAGGAAGATGGTAGTATCCTCGCCAAGCTTTGTATCTACAGTGATGAACTGTGCGTAGTAGTTAAATTCGGTGCTACCGGGAGTCTTAGGAGCCTTTACACCGTAGTGTGCGTCTACCTTACCGTTTGTAGCCTCTGTATAACGGCTGTAGAAGTAGTAGTCATTACCGATATCGTAATTACTATACATACCTGCGATAACGCCGGTCTCAGCATCGAAGTAGAAGGTATAGGTTGATGTAGCAGTTGCGCTTGTCTTCCACTGAACAACCTGAGTTGCAGGATCGTAGGATACGATTATACCGGTCTTGAAGCCGGAAATATTACCGTTTTCATCAATGGTAAGAGGAGTCTTTGAGCTATTACCATAGCTTGCATTCCAGATCTCAACACCATAGTATGTGCCGTAGTAAGCGGGAAGATCAATCCACTGAGCGATAATGGTTGCGCCTGTGTCCTCTGCGCCGATGGTGGTTTCAAGGTCAAGTGCGAAGTCCTCGCCGTCAATCTCGCCGTTGCCGTTAGCATCAACGTACCAAGCTACAAACTTCTTGTAGTTGTCGAGATCAAGGCCGTAGGTAGGAAGGAAGTCGCCGATAATGTCGCCCTCGCCAAGATAGAGAGTATCAGCGTCATCACCGATAGTTCCTACAAGAGTGATAACAACCTTTGCCTTCCAGCTTGCGTAAAGGGTTACGTCGGTGGTAGGAATGAAGTCAGCATCTACAGGCTGAGTGCAATCTGCATCATAGTACCAGCCCTTGAAGGTCATGGTAGGATGAGTGTAGGTAGGAAGAGTCTGAGGTACGTTCTTGTTGTACTCGATAGGCTCCTGCTCAGCATATTCGCCTGTTACAAAGCTTACGTTAACCTTAGGCATTTCAAGGGTGTAGGAAGCGTCATCGCCAAGAGCTGCAACGTAGAAGTGAGTAACCTTGCCGTCTGCATCCTTAAGATATACGTTAATGCCGTCATCTGCAACGGTGTAGCTACCGCTAACGCCGCCAAGAGTAAGTGTGCCGAAGCCCGAGATAACGAGATCGCCGTTGTCACTATTGGAGTAGGTTCCTTCATAACCGTCAAGAGCGTTCTGCTTCTCGCCATCATAACCGTAGGAAGCGATAAGCTCGCCTGCGGAATTCTTAACGTAAACGTATGCTGCATTATAGCAAGCATCTGCGCTTACTGCGTTACCTGCTATATCAGAGAAGCTTACGCCGATGTATGCTCTGTCTGCTGTGCAGAATACGCTGTATGCGTTATCGTTTACGGTATAGGTAAATGCCATTGCGTTGCCGTTCCAGGAGGAAGCAACTGCAGAGTTATAAGAGGGATCTGCCTCAAAGGGAGTATAAAGAACAACGTAATCGAAAGCAGAGTTTCTCGCACGAACGATTATGCCTGTAGCAAAATCAACGTATGCGGGATATGTAGTGTAGCTTTCATAGTTGGGTACTTCTTTACCGTCTTCGTCGGTAGCAATGTCGTAGATGACAATATCAATTCTACCTGTTTCAGCATCAACCATTCTGATCTGGGTGAAGCCACGGTAGGGATAGGATGTGCAGAATCCGAAGCCGTTAGCATCAAGAGTCAAAAGTCGGAGGCCAAGCGGTCT
>JAZSMV010000109.1:0-6967 GCA_045536065.1 Eubacteriales bacterium
GCTTGGCCTCCGACTTGACGGTTCTCTGCTTCCCGATTATGCTCCCGGAAACGGAGTCCACTACGTTTACGTAAGACCCACCGAGCAGGGAAGCGATCCCGAAGAGCCCACACCCGATCCCGAAGAGCCCACAGAGTCGAACGTTTTTCCTGTGTTTACACTTCCCACTGAGGTTAAGGTGAATTTTGCCGACTATAATATTCCCCTCTCCGAGATCATAGCCTTCTTCCCAAGTGAAGTGGAGATGAAGTATGAGAACGGTGTCTTTACCGTACCCGATTTCGGCGCTACGGAGGTAGAGGTGTATGACTTTGCAACCTTTAACAGAACTAAGCTGACTCTTGTTGACGGTGTCTGGACCGGCGAGGTAGAGCTTGATCCTGACGCAAGGCATGGTGTGGATTTCTACGGTCAGGCAGGCGGTAATAAGTGGGACGTACAGTATATAGACGGCAAACGCGAAGGATTTGCACGAATATATACCGAGGCGAAGGACAGCTCACTTCATATCTACCCCGACGATAATTCCTTTTTCTTGCAGATTGACACCGCAGACGGCTTAATTGTAGAAATGTCGTATACAAATGAAGCACTCACTGAGCAAAAAGTGATTTGGCACGCATCTGACATCAGCCACACGATTGAGGTATTTTACGACGCGGACAGCAGCTTTATGTATGCAACGATATACACCTTCTCTCCGAGCAAATATTTTTACTTCTTCCCTGAGGGTTGGTCGGTAGCATCATATGAATACATTGAAGGTGGAGACGCAGCCCCCGGTTATGAGAGTTATACGGTAGAGGACTTTATGGCTCTTTGCCCCCCGCCTCTCGGCTGATAATAGTTTTTTCGATTAAAACTGACAGGAGAAATATATGAAAAAAACAGTAAAACTTTTTGCCGTTATGATTTGCCTTTTTCTTGCGATATCACTTGCATCCTGTGGCAACATTGATGAAAAGGTAAACGAGGCAACCGCACCCCTTAACGAAAAGATAGCCTCGCTTAACGGACAGATTACAGAGCTTCAGGGCAAGCTTGATGCACTTGAGGGCGAAAACGAAGCCCTTGAAGCAGAAAAAGCAGCTCTCGCAGCAGAAAAGAAGGCTCTTGAAAAGGAGCTTGCCGAGCTTAAAGCTGAGGTCGAGGCCTGTGACCACGTATGGAACAGTGAGACTAACCCGGAATACACCTGGGCAGATGACTTTTCAAGCTGCACCGCCACCTTCCTTTGTGCGACCTGCGGCGAGTATGCAGAGGAGATTGCCTATCAGATAGATGAGGATGCCAAAGGGAACTACATAGCTTATTTCGATAAGGTTCCGAGTTACGAGTATTTGACTGTGCGTCCCATCATTACGGGTATAGGCTTTAATTCCGACAGCACAGGCTATGACGAAGACACGAATACCTTTACCGCAAGCGAGAAGAATCCCTTCATTCTTACCATCTTCGGTGATAATCTTTCTTCGGTAAGCGAAAATAATGATTTTATGATATATCTGAATATAGAGGGAACCTGGTATATTTTCGATAGGATCTTTGACACGGGTCTGCACAGTCCTGTTATAGAGGAAGAAAAAATAGAATATCAGTTCGATCTTGGTCGGGTGCAGGTGCTTGCGGATTCCTACGGCAGTATCAATGGCATTGGACTTGGTGACGCCGAGACCGGTGCAATGATCGACAGTGCCATTCTGGATCTGAATCTTGTAGTAAATGATGCTGAAGATGACGTGGAGTTCCTTACCGTAACCACGGCAGATGAGCTTCTCGAGGCCTTTACCTCCTATGATCACATCAGGCTGGGTGCAGATATTGAGAGTGTGAATGGATTTGACGTTACGGAAAGCGTTACCCTCGACCTTGCGGGTTATGATCTCAGGGTGACGGGCAACGGTCAGGCTACCTTCTGGATTTATCAGGAAATGACTATTACCAATAGTTCAGAAGAGACATCGAAGATGTACAAGGAGATATTTATATACCCGGATTCAACTCTTAAAATTTCCGGTAACGTAAGTATTGAAGCCACTCATCACTCAATCAACGGAGATGGCTTTATAGATCTTACGGGATATACGGGAGAAGAGCTGTATATTTACACAGAGCGTCTTAGTGGTCTGGTCATTCCCGAGGGTTATGCCTTTTATGAAACCTTCAATGAGAGAAGGGTTGATGATTATAGGGCTGACGATATATATGAGATTTATGTAAGGCCTCTTGCTACCGAGGTATCAACCGCAGAGGAGCTTATTGCTGCATTTGAAAACGGTGGAAATATCCTTCTCACCGATAATATTACGGTTGACACTTCGCTCTATACCAACAAGGACGTATCAATCAACCTGGGTGGCTATTCTCTCACTCTTACAAATGATTCTGATCTGGGACTACACTCAGAAAACGCAGTTGTAAAGAACGGTACCATAGAGGTATTCGGCAATAATGCTGCACTGAAAACCTATGTGGATAATCTTATGGTTGACGGATGTACCTTGATTTCCCGTGAATATATAGCTCTGTATTGCTGCGACGGTGTGACTACTGTAAAGAACAGCCGTCTTATCGGTGGTGTTAATGCAAGCAATTCTTATACCGACGCTGCAACCGTTTATATGTTGGATAATAACGTACTTGAAGTTGGCGATTCTATGGGTATATGTATTTCGCAAAATGGCATTTTGATAACCTCATTTGACCCCACCGATATGCTTGGCGAATATTACAACGACGGCGTTGTGACCGCTAACGGTGACGGCACCTTTACGGTGAAGGTAAATTAAATAGGAGCAAAAATAAAGATGATTTTTAACAAAGGAGGTAATAAGGATGAAAACAGTTAAACGCCTGTCTGCCGCGATACTCGTGATCGTGATGCTGCTGACGTCGGTCGGCTGCTATATGATATCGGGACAGAAAATGAGAAACGTAAAGGGTATCTACAAGCTGACGCATTATACTTATACTCCTAAATATGAGCGTAAGGAGGGCTATACTCCGAGAAGCTATGACTATATTGAGGACGAGGAGTACAGGTACGAGGATTATCTTATTATTACGGGAACGGGTATGGGCTACTACGTGCATAAGGAGGCGAACGCTCCCGCATACGTTAAGGAGGTCACCCTGTCCTACGAGTACTCGACCGATGATTCCTCGAAGGTAGAGTACGTAGTTTTCAACGATGCCATAAGCGTAAATGAGAATAGCGGCTTCCATAGAATGGGTATATCGAAAAACGGGCTTAATTACACTAAGAGTGCTATTGACTATACCGAGCTGTTTACAAAAAGGCCTATGCGTTCGGAGGCTATGTCTGTTCGCTGGGAAAAGGTCAGCCGCAAAACCGATCTCGAGTATGTTGAAAGCCTGCTCGGCGAGCTTAAGAAATACGATTACACTGCCTTTGGCGTGCGTGGAATATATCAGCGTAACGCCCCCTGGGATATTGAAACGGGAGTAGTGCAGGAAAACCCCTACCGATACTTCTACTACGTCATAGACACGGCGGATAATGTGCCTCGGGCTACTGCGTATTACGCATATAATGAAATGCCCACCGAGCAGATAGTGAGCGAGGTCGAAATAAAGCGTCTGTCCGAGGATTGGAGTCAGATATCGGTAGATGGAGTGATATGGAATCTTGAACAGCCGCGGGGCAGCATTTATTACAGCGATACCGACGGTCAAAGATGCACGGTAAGCCGTGTCAGCAGCGACATCTCCAATGCCTCGCTTCAATATCTGATAAATATCTGGCTTCCGACAGAATAAAGCATTGCAGCAATATTGCGAAGCAGAACGGCAGAGGTGCTATTCGCACCCCTGCCGTAAACATTTTATTGTTAAGGTTGCACAAATAAGTCTTTATTTTTATTGTTAAATAAGCAATATTGACATATTAATTTAGATATGTTAGTATATTATTGAATAAAAATTAAAAAAGAAAGAGGTAACCTAAATGAAAAGAAAAATTTTTAGTCTGCTTATCGTCTTTGTTATGATTCTTTCGCTCGCATCCTGTTCCTTTATTGAGGGATTTTTCCCCTTGGGTGATGGCGGAAACGACATAGACGGCACCCCCGACGGTGATGGCGAAACCCAGCTTCCCGATGAAGGCAACGACCAGAAGCCCGGCCCGGGTGACAACACCGATCCCGAAAAGCCCGATGACGGCACGAGCGGCGGTGAGGATAAGCCCCTCTGTCAGGACGGCTGTACCGATGCAGACGGCGATGCCATCTGCGATATTTGCGGCAACGGCGTTCTCGTCCCCCCCGAGATCGATCCTGACCGCACACCCGTTATTTTCCTTGCGGGCGACTCTACCGTAAAGACCTATGAGTATAATCAGTATATCGGCGGCTGGGGTCAGTTCCTTGACCTCTTCCTCGGTGACGATGTTATCGTTAAGAACGCGGCTCACGGCGGACGCAGCTCCCGTTCCTTCATCAACGAGGGCAGACTTTACGATATCCCCGGCTCATCCTTTACCTTCTCCCAGAACGGTGGCAAATCCATCGGCGACGAGATCCGGGCAGGTGACTATCTCTTCATTCAGTTTGGTCACAACGACGATGCCTCGAAGCTCTCTAACTATTCCACAATTTACGACAGAATGGTTCCCCTTGGCGAGCCTGATGCAAACGGCATCTATCCTGTGATCCCTGCAGAAAAGCAGCTCACAACCTTCCTTCCCACAGAATATACCGACAAGGCAAGCGATTCTGAGGAGGCAAACGCCCTTCAGACTATCGCAAAGTACGGCTCGGAGTATTATGCATACGGTAGCGGTACTTATAAGTGGTATCTTAAGCAGTATATCGACTTCGCAAGAGATAACGGTGCGATCCCCGTTCTTGTAACTCCTGTTGCAAGAGTTAAGTTCAACTCTAATGGCGAGATCATCGGCGGCGCAGGCCTCCACGGCGAGAATTTTGCTTACGTTCAGGCCGTTCGCCAGCTTGCAGAGGAGGAGGATTGCCTTCTTATCGACCTCTTTGCCGATAGCAAGCTCCTTCTCGAAACCGCAACTTCCACCTATGCAAATTACCTTATGGCTCTGAAGCCTAACGAGCTTACAGGCAACTGGCCCGCGGGCTACGATGCAGCATATGGCAACGTTGAGGCAGGCTACACAGGCATCGAGGCTACCCACTATAATAAGTACGGCGCATATCTCCAGGCGGCATTCGTTGCAGAGCACATCCTTGCAGATCCCGAGAGCTTCAGCTTCGCTGACAAGGTGCTGACAACTCCCGAAAGCTTTATTGATCCCTCTAACCTCATCGGCAGGAATACCGTTTCTGCTATGGAGGCTCTCCTTAAGGAGATCAACGTTACTAACCCCGCCCGCGATTATTACGATCCCCAGCAGGTGGTTGATAAGATCGCCGCAATTCCCACTGAGGTTACCAATGAGAATTATCTTGAGGTCCAGGCTTTGTGTGAGACTGCAAGAGTCTGCTATGCAAAGGTAAACGTTGATGACAGAGCCCTTGTTACAAACCTCTCTGTCCTTGAGGAGATCGAGGCTAAGGTAGAGGCTCTCATTATCGCAAACCGCCCGGAGCCCACCAAGGTGGTTATCTTCAACGCAGACGATCTCACCCTTGACAGCTATACCGAGACCGTTGTAGAGGGCGAGTTCACCCTCGTTGCCACATCCGATAAGAAGATGGATAAGAAGTCCTCCAAGGTAAACTTTACCTACGGTGACACCACCTATTCCTTGTCCTACGGCCTCAGCGTTGGCGGTAAGGCTACCTTCGGCTCCAGCAGATACGTTTCTTTCACCGTTGACGGTCCTTGTACCGTTACCGTGGCGGTAAGATCCTCAGGCTCCGATACCAGAACTCTCACCCTTGTGGACTCCTCCAAGACCACCGTCGGCTCCTTTGAGGCTCCCTCTGCCGTTTCGGTTTCCTCTGTTGAGATCGATAAGGCAGGCACCTATTCGGTAGGCAGCGCCGGCAGCGGTATGTACATCTACATGATAATTATTGAATATTTTGAATAATTTGTAAAAAAAATCGTATAATTTATTGACAAATCCCTCTTGCCTGTGATATTATTATATTAGAGTAGTATCCTCGCAAGAGGGATTTTTACATAAAGGAGTTCGCTATGCCTATTAAGGATTTTAAGAAACAGGCCTTGTCATCGTTGAGAGGCAATTGGATAATTTCTGTTATCGCTTGCTTTCTTGCAGTGCTGCTTGGCGGCGTTGAAGGCTTCAGTACCAGCTTTTCGGTTAATGTCAACATTCCTCTCCTTCCCGATATGGAAAATGGCGTGGAGCAGGCATCCAGCTTTGTGGAGAGTATTCCCGACGAGTTCTGGACTATATATTTCATCGTTCTCGGCGTTGCATTCCTTATCTCCATCGTGTTTTTCATTATCGGCAGTGCAATAAGCGTTGGTTATGCTCGCTTCCACCTTGATATGGCAAAGGGTGATAAGCCAAAGCTCAGAACACTCTTCTCTCACTTCGGTCAGACCGGCACAGCAGTTGCTGCGAGAATCCTTGTGTTCATTCGCATATTCATTGGCACTATCTTCTTTATCGTGCCCGGTATCATCGCGGCATATCAGTACGTTCTCGTTATGCAGGTCATCGCAGACAACCCCGGCATCTCCGCACGCGAGGCACTCCGCGAGTCCAAGCGACTTATGAAGGGCAATAAGTGGAAGTACTTCTGCTTAAACTTCAGCTTCATCGGCTGGAGCTTCCTTGCCGCACTTACAGGCGGCATCGGCTACTACCTGCTTATCCCCTATATGCAGGCTTCCTTTGCAGAGTTCTACCTTTACGCAAAGCGCAAGGCTATGTTCTTTATATAACATGAAATGCTCTCCCTCTTCGGGAGAGCTTTTTTTGTTATCTTCGACAATTTACGCTTCGATTTTTGGTCATTTTATATAAAAATGAAGGCAAATGTTATATATATTGCAAAAAAAT
>JAZSMV010000108.1:0-11636 GCA_045536065.1 Eubacteriales bacterium
GCTTCGTTACACGAAGCACTCACGGAGCAATCTGCACGTGGCTCGCTTGTGCGAGCACAGACTCGCTCACGCTTGATTATGTAGCCTTTGCTCTAACAGGCTGAGCTAATGCTCCAAATATGTGCTTGTATATTCTATCAAAAAACATTTGATTTGTCAAGGGCTTTTATTAAAAAAGAGAAAATATCTCTTCGCCATTCATTGACAAAAAGTTTTGCTTTTTATATTTACTTTTTTTCTTACCCGTGATAAAATAACTGTATCAAAATATTAATGGTGCAATATGAAAATTTACTATCCTTCTTATTTTAAAGACTTTAAATGCATCGCCGACAGATGCCGTTACAGTTGCTGTGTCGGCTGGGAGATACAAATCGACGGGGCGACTATTAATAAGTATTCCGCTCTGCCCGAGGGAGAGAGGGAGGATATACTCTCGCATATCGACGGTAACGGGTGCGTTATGCTTACCGACGGTGAGCGTTGTCCGTTCCTTGAGGCCGACGGTCTTTGCAGACTTATTACAGCCTACGGTGACAGTCATATTTCCCGTATCTGTCAGGAGCATCCTCGCTTTTATCACAGAGTGGGCGACAGGGTAGAGTGCGGTATAGGAGCATCCTGCGAGGAGGCCTGCAGGATCATTCTCTCATCTGATTTTGATAGCTTTTATTCGGATGAAAAAACCGACGTGGACGTTGCCGAGGAGACTGATTTTGACACACCTTCTCACAGATCTTGGATATACAATGTGCTTTCGGACAACAGCCTTTTCTACCGTGAAAAGCTTGATTTGATAAAGGAAAAATACGGCATTTCGGACTCAATCTTTACAAACGAGAGCCTTTCTGCCGCCTTCTCGGAGCTTGAATACCTTGATGACGGGCACAGAGAGATAATCACGGTGGGTGCTGAGGACAACCGCCCCGAGCTACATCCCTATTTTGAGCGTTTTTTGGCTTATCTTATCTTCCGTCACCTGACAATAGCAGAAAGCTATGACGGACTTCGTGCAAGGCTTGGCTTCTGTCTGCTTTTACTCCGTATGCTTGAAAATGCTACCGTAAAATCTGTCGGGGACTTTGAAAGCGTATGCGACATAGTCCGCATAATTTCCGAGGAAATAGAGTACTCGGAGGAAAACACCGCATCACTGATTTTTGAGTTGGAATGTCTGATTTAATTCTTGACATCATAAAAATCTGATGCTATCATTTTATTAGAATGGAGGTATTATCTATGAAAAACAAAAAGATACTTACGATCATTCCTATTGTTTTATCGGTGTTGATCACAATCGGAGCCGTTGTTACAACGATCTGGATTGTGGGAAGCTTAATCGGACGCATGACACCTGCGGTCGGCGAAACCGAAAGCTATGATTTCGGTGCAGATTTTCTGCCCTCAAGCCTTGAGATTGAGGTAGGCGGCGCAGAGATCAGAATAGAGCAGGGTGATAAATTCCTTGTGGAGTCCAACCTTAAATACCTTGAGGTAACAAACCGTGTTGAAGGAGTTCTTGTTAAGGAGAAAAAACACCCGTCCTCCGATTACGAAGGAGCCTTTCTCACTATATATATTCCCGAGGGTGTAAGCTTTGGAGAGCTTGATATTACGACGGGTGCAGGAACTCTTTATGCCAAGTCGCTTTCGGCAGAGGTAATTGATTTTGAATTGGGAGCAGGCGAGGTAATAATTGATAGCCTTGTAGCTACCCGAGAGGCAAGCATTGAGGGAGGCGCAGGTAAAGTTACTATCGGCGGTGGCTCTCTTCGTGATCTGGATCTTGCTATGGGTGTCGGAGAGCTTGATCTCACCACCGAAATCGTGGGAGAGGGAGAGCTGGTTCTCGGAGTTGGCCAGGCTACCCTGAGGCTTCTCGGAGACCCCGATAGCTATACTCTCAAAATGAACAAGGGCATCGGTGATATTACCTATAACGGCAGCTCTGTCGGTGTAAATCAGATCATCGGCATTGGCGCAACAGAGGTAAAGATCGATGGCGGCATAGGCTCTATAACTATCTTTACAGAATAATAATTAAAAGGAAGGTTTTCTTTTGAGCCTTCCTTTTTTTGTAAGAAATTTTAAAAAAAAATAAAAATTTTCTCTTGACAAAGGCATATTTGGTGAGTATAATATATAAGGTAGTTAGCAGAGGCTAACTCGCAAAAAAGACATTTACGCAGGAGAATTATTATGGATCTGCTTCGTGCTGAGGAAGGAAAAGAATATATAGTAGACCGTATCGAGACCGATGACGAAGAGCTTGACGCATTTCTTTTCTCTCTCGGCTGCTACGCAGGTGAGCCTATCACCGTTATTGCCAAGAGAAGAGGCGGCATGACCGTATCCATCAAGGACGGCAGATACAATATAGACAACCAGCTTGGCGAGGTTATCTTCGTTAAGTAATAAAAGAAAAATAATCTGCGGATTATTTTTTTAGAGGTGAGTTAGCGGCGGCTAACTCAAAAAATATAAGAGAATAATTATTATTTTTTTGCATATTCAGGAGAAAAAAGAAATGAGAATAGCATTAACGGGTAATCCCAACAGCGGTAAGACCACGATGTATAATGCTCTTACCGGCCGTAGCGAAAAGGTTGGTAACTGGGCAGGTGTTACCGTAGAAAGAAAGGAGCATCCCATTAAGAAGAGCTACTGTCAGGGAGCAGAGGAGCTTATTGCGGTAGACCTTCCCGGCGCATACTCTATGTCACCCTTTACCTCGGAGGAGAGCATCACATCGTCCTACGTAAGAGAGGAGCACCCCGACGTTATCGTTAACATTGTTGACTCTACAAATCTGTCGAGAAGCCTTTTCTTCACCACCCAGCTTCTTGAGCTTGGAATCCCTGTTGTCGTTGCTCTTAACAAGACCGACGCAAACGAGAAGAAGCATAATCATATCGACACAGAAAAGCTTGCAAGAAAGCTTGGCTGTACCGTTATAGAAACCACCTCCACCACAGGCGACGGACTTCGTGAGGTCGTTGCGGCGGCAGCTTCTGTGGCAGGAAAGACACAGAAGGCGCCTTACGTCCAGGGCAATATCGATCTTACCGATAAGGCGGCTGTTACCGAGGCGGATAAGAAGAGATTTGAGTTTGTAAACGGTATAGTTAAAAGGGTTGAGACCAGAGAGGTTCTTACCAAGGATAAAAACTTTGGTGACAAGATCGACGCAATTCTCACTAACAAGTGGCTTGGTATTCCTTTCTTTGCCGCTGTAATGTTCCTCGTGTTCTGGATCTCCCAGGTTGGTCCCGGTGTATGGCTTGCAGAGGGTCTTGAGATCGGTAGCGTATCGCTTCCCGGTCTTGTAACTCTTATTGAGATGTTCGGCGAGCTTGTGTCCGGCTGGCTTGAGGGTACCGCTCCCATTCTTCAGACTATTATCGTTGACGGTATAATTGGCGGTGTTGGAGCTGTTGTAGGCTTCCTTCCTCTGGTTATGGTAATGTACTTCCTTCTTTCTCTCCTTGAGGACTGCGGATATATGGCACGTGTTTCTGTTGTGCTTGACCCCATTTTCAAGAGAGTTGGTCTTTCGGGTAAGTCTGTAATTCCTCTTGTTGTAGGTACAGGCTGCGCTATCCCTGGTGTTATGGCCTGCCGTACTATCCGTAATGAGAGAGAGCGCAGAGCAACCGCTATGCTCACCCCCTTCATTCCCTGCGGCGCAAAGATTCCCGTTATCTCGCTGTTTGCAGGTCTGTTTTTCCCCGGTTCCTGGTGGGTTGCACCTCTTATGTACTTCCTCGGTCTTCTTCTTGTGTTCTTCGGCGCACTTCTTGTAAAGTGGGTGTCCGGCCACAAGTTCAGAAAGTCCTTCTTTATCATTGAGCTTCCCGAGTACAAGGCTCCCTCGCTTAAGAGAGCCCTCAAGGATATGCTTCAGCGTGGCTGGTCCTACATAGTTAAGGCGGGAACCATTATTCTCGTATGTAATGCTGTTGTAACCGTTATGCTTAACTACTCCTGGAGCTTTGCTCAGGTGGAGCCTGAGGAGTCTATTCTTCACAGCATTGCAAATCCCATTTCGTTTATTCTTATTCCTCTCGGCTTTGGAATGTGGCAGCTTGCGGCGGCGGCTGTAACAGGCTTTATTGCCAAGGAGGAGGTTGTTGGTACTCTCGGCGCAATCTTTACCGCTCTTGCGGTAAACGAGGACTTTGAGCTTCTCGTTCCCGGCGGCGGTGAGGAAATTCTCGGCATCTCTGCCGCAGCAGGCCTCGCTTACCTTATCTTCAATCTCTTTACTCCCCCCTGCTTTGCGGCAATCGGCGCTATGAACTCCGAGATCAAGAGCAAGAAGTGGCTATTCGCAGGCATCGGCCTTCAGTTTGCCGTAGCCTACGTTTCCTCCTTCCTTGTATATCAGTTCGGCACTCTCTTTACCGAGGGAACCTTTGGCACTGCATTTATCTACGGACTTATTGCAGTTATCGCTATAATCGGTGCTGTTGTACTGCTTGGCTTCCTTTCCAATGCAAAGGCTAAGAGAGAGTATGAAAACAAGGCAAAATCTAAGGTGACAAAATGATCATTGATGACATTATTGCTACTGCTATCGTTGTTCTTTTGGTAGGCGGCGCTGTGGCATATATTATTAAGGCCAAGAGATCGGGTCAGAAGTGTATCGGCTGTCCTGACAGCAAGACCTGCTCGTCGGGCGGCTGTTCGGGTAAATGCTCGGGCTGTAACGGTGCCTGCGGCGGATCTGTCGAAGGCAAAAACAAAGAAAATTAACATTTAAGAGGGCGTCCCACAGGGGCGCTCTCTTGACTTTATTAAATAATAGTG
The DNA here is from genome assembly GCA_045536065.1 of Eubacteriales bacterium. Lineage (GTDB taxonomy): Bacteria > Bacillota > Clostridia > Oscillospirales > CAG-272 > UBA1740. The sequence continues at coordinate 4,810 of JAZSMV010000108.1, forward strand.
ATATAATAAAACACATCACACGAAAAAAGGAGTTTCTGAAAATGGAAAAGCTCTTGAATCTACTTGCCAAGGACGCAACCCTTACACCCAAGGAGCTTGCGGTTATGCTCTCTAAAGAGGAGGGCGATATAAAGAATATTATCCGTCAGCTTGAAAAGGAGGGTGTTATCCTCGGTTATCAGGCGGTTATCGACTGGGATAAGACCGATAAGGAGACGGTTACCGCTCTTATTGAGGTAAAGGTTATGCCTCAGCGTGACGACGGCTTTGATAAGATCGCAGAGAAGCTGCAGAACTATCCCGAGATAAAGTCGCTTTATCTTATGTCGGGCGGCTTTGATTTTACCGTTCTTATTGAGGGTAAGACAATGAAGGAGGTTGCCTACTTCGTTGCCAGAAAGCTCGCCCCCATTGAGTACGTTACCGCAACCGCAACTCACTTTGTGCTTAAGACCTATAAGTACAACGGTGTAATCTACAACATTCCCGCAAAGGATCCCAGAGAGAATAGCTGTATATGATAGATCACGAGAAATTATTATCCGACACACTTAAGGATATTAAGCCCTCGGGAATACGAAAGTTCTTTGACCTGCTCGCAGATATGGGCGACGTTACCGCTCTTACCGTAGGTCAGCCCGATTTCGTAACCCCCTGGCATATCCGAGAGGCGGCAATCAACTCGCTTGAGCGAGGACAGACCTATTACACCTCGAACTCAGGTTTACCCGAGCTTCGCCGTGAGGTCTGCGCATATATGAGCCGCCGCTTTGACCTTGAATACAAGCCCGAGGAGGTGCTTGTCACCGTCGGTGGCAGTGAGGCTATCGACGTGGCTATCCGCACTCTTGTAAACCCCGGCGACGAGGTCATTATTCCTATGCCCTCCTTCGTCTGCTACGAGCCTATCGTAAGAATGGCGGGAGGAACACCTGTAATTATTAATACCAAAGCGGAGCACGGCTTTAAGCTCACTCCCGAGGAGCTTAGATCGGCTATTACCGAGAGGACCAAGCTTCTTGTGCTTCCTTATCCCAACAACCCCACCGGTGCAATTCTTGAAAAGGAGGAGCTTGAGGCTCTTGCACAGGTGCTAAGGGATACCGACGTAGCAATTCTCTCCGACGAGATCTATGCCGAGCTCACCTATGGCAAGAGGCATATTTCCATTGCAAGCATCGAGGGTATGCGTGAGAGAACCATAATCGCATCCGGCTTCTCAAAGGCCTATGCTATGACAGGATGGCGACTTGGCTATCTCTGCGCTCCTGCGGTATGGCTTAAGCAGATGACAAAGCTGCATCAGTACGCCATTATGTGCGCTCCCACCGTATCGCAGTTTGCAGCTGTTGAGGCTCTGCGAGAGGGAGACTCCGATATTGCCGAGATGCGTGCCGAGTATGACCGCAGAAGAACCTTCATATACGAGGGACTTCGTGACATCGGCCTTCCTGTTCTTATGCCCGAGGGAGCATTCTATATCTACCCCTATATAGGTGGCTTCGGTCTTAGCTCTGATGAGTTCTGCGAGAGGCTTCTTATGGAGGAAAAGTGCGCTATTGTTCCCGGCACCGCCTTTGGTGAGTGCGGCGAGGGATACGCTCGTATTTCCTATGCTTACTCGGTAAGACATATCGAGGAGGCTCTTGAAAAAATCAAGAGATTTGTTGATAAGCTTAAATAAAACAAGCGGTTTTGCAAACAAATATTTGCAAAACCGCTATTTTTATTGGGATTATGTTACTTCTTAACGATTTCAACGCCAAATATTTTGGCGAGAAGTCTGCGCAGTGCCTTTGGCGAGTTCATAACTATTATCTTCATATACGCACCCCTTTCGGTGTTTTTTGCGCTCATTTGCATTATATGAGATCGGGCGGCTTTTGTTTACTCTACACTTCGTCAATTCTGATAACCGTAACCGTCATATCGTCGTGAGTGTCTGTGTTTTTTACAGCTTCGTTAAGAATAAGGGTTGCGTATTCCTTAAGATCATTCTTCGGCTGGTCTCCCAGCAGCAAAAGAAGCCATGGGGCATCCTCGGTCTGATCTGCAATTCCATCCGAGAGCATTATAATATAGTCTCCCGCCTTCACCTCAAGCCTTATTTTCTCGGTATCTATCGATCTTAAAAGACCGATTGGAGCCGTCTGTGAGCGTATTCTGAAAAGAGAGGATTCACGCTTAACGTATGAGGGAGCGGCGCCACTTTTTAAGAACAGACCCTTGCCGCTTAACAGATCAAGCTCAAAAAGATCCACCGTTGCGGAGCATTCGTCGCGCCTTTCACGGAGGGCGTGGTTCAGCATGTGGATAAGCGGCTCTTTTGCGGCGCCTATATTTACCGAATCACGCAGAAATTCCGATACAAACCGTGAGGTTTTCAGCGCCAGTTCTCCGCTGCCCATTCCGTCGGAGATAAGCGAGTAAAACAGCCCGCTTTCCGACTCAAAGCATACAGCCGTATCCCCCGATACCTCGTTTTCCTTTCCGTCACGGCCAACCGTTGCCCAGCTTGCCTTCAGCTTTGGTCTGATTCCGCACTCCATAAGCGCCATTTTGCCCCTTCTGAAGTATTCGGGGGTATCAAGTCTGACCTCTGCTGCTTCCTCAATGGCCTTTCTTAACTCAAAGGAGGATATTTTTGCACCGCTTTCGTCCTCGCCTGCAAGGATGAAATGCTTTTGTCTTTCGCCAAACACACGTATAGTTCCGCCGACAAGCCCGGAGCTTTCCAGGGCGGCGGTCAGCGGAGCGGTGAGAGCGTTATTTACCTTACGTTCTCCCTCATCATCAGCCCTTATTCCGTCTAAAAGAGAGGCGATCAGGCGGTATTCCTCCCCCTTTTCGTCCCTTTCGGATAATATAATCTGGTTACTCTCCTCCACCTGTGCGCTTTGATTTATTATATCGGCAATAACCTCCGCTCGCTGACAGAATTCTCTATCGGTATTCACGTCATCGGGCGTTATTTTTTTACCCTCGGAAAGAAGGGTGGCTATCAAATCTGCGTTTTTGATACAGGGACGAATATCCTCTCTCGCACACAGCGAGGCGCCCGGGCAGCCTATACAATTTCTTTCCGCCACCGAAATAACCACTCTGCGGTATTCCTCACGGCTGAGGCGTGTAGGTGATCTGTTATGGCTTGATATAAGTTCACCAAGTTTTGACAAGGTTCCCGACAGCTCACCGAGTCCACCCTCAAATCTGTTCTGATAGGCTAGTGCCATAGTTCCCACCATATCCTCGGTGTCCTCCTTTATGGATTCCCTCGGCGGCTCGGTAGCCTTGGCTTCGCTTAGCCTTTTGAACATAGGCGCACCTATCGTGGCGGCTATCAGATATTCGGGCAGGGTAGAAAGAAGACCGGTTAGTCCTGCCGTATATCCGCTCCAGGCACAGAGAGCCACACCGCCTACAATAACAGCATATATAGCTCCGAATCCGAACATAACTCCCGAGCAAAGTCCCATAAGGGCAAAGGATACCGAAAGCTCGGCGGAAATAATAAAGCTTGAGAAAAAGCCTACCGCCGCCGCACGTATTGAGCCAAACCGTTTCGCTGTCAGCAACGTTATCAGGGCAGAGAAAATATAGGAAACCGATATTCCCATTATATTTACGCCCCTAAAGGCAAGGCTGACGAAGAATATTATCAGCAGAGCGGAAAATTGAAAGAATACACGGTTATATTTTTCGCTTCGCTCCACCTCGGAGAGCGAGAGAATATCCTCGCCCCCACTTATTATTTCTTTGAGCGTTATACCCGTTGATACAAGGCCCGACAGACCGAAGGTGATAAGAGGAGTTGAAATGATCATTGTCAGACCGAATAGCAGACTTGCCTCGTTAAGTCCCGAGTCCAACACCTCGTACAGCGCTACCGCAAATCCTGCAAGCACCGATACAGCCATTCGTGTAAGCAGACTTTCTCCAAATAACAACCGTTTACCCTCGGCATCCTTATCTCCGCTTGATATTGCCGCACGAATAAGGGCGGTCACCGTCGCAGATGCGGCAAAAATAAGACCGTCAAGCCCCATTGTTATTCCGCCGAGAGCGGCTCCGATAAGAGCCTGCCAGACTCCTGATGGCAGCATTGCCACAAAGGCAATACCAACCGGCCTCGCTCCGAAGAACAGATGACAGCGTGACAGCACAAATCCCAGAGCAAACAGCAAAAGATCGTAGGCGATAGCCGATCTGTCAGCTCTTATTTCTCCAGTTTTTATTGCATTAATTCGCTTTTTCAGTTTTGAAAAAGATCCCTCTTTTTTTGTTTTTTCTTTTATTACCTCGGTGTCCTTTTCGCCAAGCTTGTCCATTTTTCTTTCACCTTTCAATAAGTTTTCAAATCATTATATAACGAAAGAAAAATAAAAAAAGGCGAAATTCGCCGTCGCAATTTTGTTTATTAAACCGAATGAAGAAATCTGCTGAGGAACAAGCTTGCTTTATGCCGTGACAGATCGAAGAGATTCGGTTTTTGCGAAATAAAAATCGGTTAAAAACGCTCATATTGGTAATAATTCATTTGAAAACCAATAAAGGAGGAATTTTTATGACACTTACCCAGAAGGAAACAACGCTTTTATCCGATCTTAAATCCCAGGAGCAGATCTGTATCGAAAAGTATACCCAGTATTCGCAGATGGCTCACGATCCTGAGTTAAAAAATCTCTTTACCACCCTGGCGGGCAACGAACGAAAGCATCTCGATACTTTGACACAGATCCTTGCAGGCAATGAGGTATCTATGCCTGCGGCGTCCCCCTCTGCCGTACAGGCGAAGCTTCAGTGCAAGATGTCCGGCTGCAACGAGGTTGAGAAGAAAAACGATGCCTATCTTTGCAAGGACGCACTTTCTATGGAAAAGCACGTGTCGAGCGTGTATAACACAGGCGTTTTTGAGTTTGCAAACCCCGTCCTTCGTGATACCTTAGCTCATATTCAGAAGGAAGAGCAAAACCACGGTGAGCAGCTGTATAATTACCTCAGCTGTAATAATATGTATTGCTAAAGAAAAAAGACAGAGGCCTTTTGCCTCTGTCTTTTATATTGTGAAAATTAATCTGCCATATTTTTGCTGAATATCGCCACCTGCTCCGCAAGTGTAACGAGGATAAGCGAGATAAGCATTGCGGTCTGTGCAGGGGTTGCAATCCAACCAAATCCATAGCTGAGATATGCAAACAGTCCGAGCAAAAGACCTGCGATTAGAGTCACAAGACCGCTGATAAGCAGCGATTTGATAAGTCCGCCCCATTTACTGATGCGCTTGAAAATGCATATTGAGCCAACGAATAGGGTGGGTAAGCAAATCCAGAATATCCAGGGCGCACATACAGCTCCTGCCTCCCAGGTGGTAGCTCCGCCGGCAACAAGGTCTGCAAACATAGCTTCAATTCTGGGGGAGAGGAGATAACCTATTGCGGTCGCAAGAAGACACGCAACTTCTCCCATGGGGAAGATGAAGTATGTAAACGCACCGGTCATAAGGGTTGTTATGCCAACAAAAATAACAATATTCAGATTCTGTGAAAGGAAATCGAAGATGCTGAGGAAGAAGGGCTGGAGAAACTCCACCTTTTTCATAATCTCCGCCTCAAGTGTCATGAGAGGAATAAGCACCTTAATTAGCGAAAGGATAGAGTAAATAATCTTTTTTGCCACGCCAAATCCGTGTCCGATACGGCTTAAACTCATATAAGTCACCTCTAATGTCATTTTGGTAATACGAGTATAACATATTAATAAACAAATGTCAATAATTCTTATATATCATTTTAATAGAAAAAAATACTTTTCAAAAAAAGCGACTGCCGACGCAGTCGCTTTGCAATTATTCCTCGTCCTCCTCGTCGTCATCCTCTTCACGGGGCTTGTAATCATCCTCGTTGAAGTTCTTGACGTACAGACCGTTTGTGTAGTAGGAATCTCCCTCTTCGCTGACAAAGGAGTATTCGTCGTTATCTGCATCGTAGAGCTGACCTTTGAGATATAGGCGTCTTCCCGCCTTGCAGATAACCTCAAGAAATTCGTCGGTATCAAACTCGTCAATTTCAATACCGTAATCGTCATTGGCAAGTACAACTTTGACCTCATCGCTGTCATCTGCGGTATCATAGTCGTCGTCATAATTTATATATTCGTCAGAAAACTCAAAGAATTCGTCAAGCTCGCCGGAATTTAAGTAATTGGTAAACTTCTTAACGTCGGATTTTGTTCCGGTAACTGCGATCTCAAAATAAAGCTCCTCGTAGAGTGTCATGGTAAAAACCTCTCCTTTTGTTTTTGCGAAAAGAGTATAACATAGACATAATAGGTTTGTCAATATATTTTTATGAAATTAATGGATGCAAAACGGCTCTGAAAAACCTTCTTCCTATTAATATAATATCACGTGCGCACGCATGCGTTACTATAATAAAAAATAATATAAAAAAATTTAAAAAAAGTTTTAAAAAACTATTGACAAGCGCAAATCTTTGATGTATAATAGGAAAGCCGACTTTGGGTTGGCACTTGATCATTGAAAATTGAACAACATGAAATTAAGAAAACATTGTGTTTCGGAGGGAACTCCGAAACGGTGTAAGTTCTTGTCAAAACACATTGAGAAAAAACTCAAAAGTAAGAAGAAGCTAGATTACAGATAGCTCTGAAAAAGGATTTAGGTCCCTGAGAGATCGGGGATTTAGATAAGAATTTTTTAGAGAGTTTGATCCTGGCTCAGGATTAACGCTGGCGGCGTGCATAACACATTCAAGTCGAACGGTGAAGGGACTTCGGTCCCGGAACAGTGGCGGACGGGTGAGTAACGC
>JAZSMV010000104.1:0-9540 GCA_045536065.1 Eubacteriales bacterium
ACATGGCTACGATCCGACTTTAAGTGATATAATTCTTTTGCGCGAAAATGCGAAAATATTTTATATTAAAGGAGGATTTACTCTAATGAAAATGAGTAAGATCTTATCTCTCGTTCTCGTTGTTGTTATGGTCCTTGCTTGTCTCGCTTCCTGTAATTTTGGCGGCGGCGACGACACCGGCGATCAGGGCGGCAGCAAGAAGGAAGTTGTAAAGGTTTGGGTTTCCGAGCTTGCAGGCGCAACCGATCTCGCAAAGACCCAGATCGACGAATTCCTTGCAGCACATCCCGAGTATGCTGAAAAGTACACCTTCGAGCTTTCCGGCGTATCTGAGGCTGACGCAGCTTCTCAGGTACTTGCTGACGTAGCTCTCGCTCCCGACATCTTCTGCTTCGCACAGGACCAGCTCGCTCGTCTTGTTCAGGCTGATGCTCTTGCAGCTCCCGGTAAGAAGGCTACTGAGAATGTTAAGGCAGCTAACGACTCCATCTCTATCTCCGCTGCATCCGTAGCAGGTACTCTCTATGCGTACCCCCTTACCTCTGACAATGGCTACTATATGTACTATGATACCAGCGTAATCACCAATCCCGATGATCTTGCGCAGATCGTTGCTGATTGTGAGGCAGCTAAGAAGAACATCTGCTTCGAGCTTGAGAACGCTTGGTACACCGCTTCCTTCTTCATGGCTACCGGTTGTCACTCCAACTGGACTATGAGCGAGGATGGTAGATTCACTAATGTTGATGATGACTACAACTCTGACAAGGGCCTTATCGCTATGAAGGGTATGCAGATCGTTACCAAGTCTGAGTACTATGTAAACACCTCTAACGAGTTCGCTAACGCAGGTATCGTTGTAACCGGTATCTGGAATGCTAACACCGCTGTTGAGACTCTTGGTGAGAACTTCGGCGTTGCTGATCTTCCTTCCTTCACCGTTGACGGTGAGACCTATCACCTTGCATCCTTCTCCGGTAACAAGCTTATGGGTGTTAAGCCCCAGTCTGATGCCAACAAGCTTGCTATGCTCCACGAGCTTGCTCAGTACCTCACTAACACTGAGTGCCAGCTTGAAAGATACAACGAGTTCCAGTGGGGTCCCTCCAACATCGAGGCTCAGAACAATGCTGACGTAAAGGCTAACGTATCTCTTGCAGCTCTTGCAGCTCAGAACGAGTACGCTATTCCTCAGGGCAACATTCACGGTTCTTGGTGGGATATCGCAAAGGTTCTCGGCTCCGAGTCCAGACTTGCAGCTACCGATGACGATCTCAGACTTGCTCTTAATACTTACAAGCAGACCATCGACGCTCTCTTCGATATGACTGAAGAAGAGCTTAACGCTTGGTCCGTAATCGGTAACATTTGTGGTTCTAACTGGGATACCGACTTCGCAATGACTGAAGGTCCCGACGGTACATACACCTCCGCAGTTCTTGCTCTTAAGGCAAACGAGGAGTTCAAGGTTCGTCAGGGCGCATCCTGGGATGTTAACTACGGTCAGTCCGTAGAGGGCACCCTTTGGGAGGCTGGTCACAACGAGGCTGGTGTAGCTGGTGGTCCTAACATTAAGGTTGCAGCAGACGGCAACTACAAGGTAGTTCTCGTTATCAACGGCGACTCCGCTACCGTTTCTCTCGTAGCAGCTGACTAATTTTAGTTTAATATTTAAACTTAATAGCTAATGCTTGATTGGGTGAGCCTTCGGGCTCACCCACTTAGGCAAAAAGGCATTGTTAGCCGGCATACAAGGGGGACATTTGCCTTGTGTATCGACTAACAATGCCTTTTATCATAAAAAGGAGTTATGTAAGCTTAGTTTGTAACTCGGTTTATATTTATATTTATGAAAAAATTAAACACATTAGAATATTTGAAGCTTAATAAGTTTCAAAAGTTCTTATATGATTTAAGAGAGTTCTTCTGTGCCATACCCGGTTGGTTTGTAGGCCTTTTCGTTTCTCTCTGGAATATCATAAAGGACTTTGCCATCAAGATCAAAGATGGTTTTATTGATATTATAACGACCTTTACCAAGGGTAACTGGGCTGTAAAGCTTTCATTCATTATCTTCGGTTTTGGTAATATTTATTATGGACAGATAGCACGAGGAATACTCTTCTTCCTCTTCGAGGTTATATTCTTCGTATATATGTTCGCTATTCCTACCAGTGCTGATTACCGTATTCAGAGCGGTTGGGAATGGCTAAAGAGCGCAAACTGGTTCGGTCTTGGTGACCATAACACAGTTGGTGATATTCAGCAGACCCCCAACGTATATGATGAAATTAAGGACGTATACGTTACTCTTCCCGGCGAGGATTCCACCAGAGTTCTTTTCAATGCGCTCCTCGCAGTTATCTTCATTGTAGCATTTATCTACACATGGAGAATGCAGGTTAAGCAGTGCCGTATCTGTATGGATATTACCGCCAGTGGCAAGAAGATCAAGAGCGGAAAGGATGACCTTAAGTCGCTCCTTGACGACCAGTTCCATAAGACTCTTCTTACTCCCTCTCTTCTCGGTATTCTTCTCTTCACCGTGCTTCCCATGATCTTCATGGTGCTTATTGCATTCACCAACTACAGTATCATGATGGGTACAGACGGTCTTCCCGGAACACTTGACGGTACGAGCCGACTTTACGAGTGGGTTGGATTTAAGAACCTGGCAGAGCTGCTCAACTTCGGTGAGGGCGGAATAGGCGTTGCCTTCGGAGAGCTTCTTGTATGGACTCTTATCTGGGCAGTATGCGCAACCTTTACCAACTACTTCCTTGGTATGGCTGTTGCTATGATGATCAACAAGAAGGGTATTAAGATCAAGAAGTTCTGGCGTACCGTATTGGTTATGACCATTGCGATCCCCCAGTTCGTATCTCTTCTTTATATTGCTAATATCATCGACTTCAAGGGTTATCTCGGTTCCTTCATCTACGAGGAGATTCCCTTTATCAGAGAGTATCTCAGAGCGCATAACACAAACAGTCTTTGGGGAGTACAGTGGATTTCCCGAGTGCTTGTAATCGTAATCAATATCTGGATCGGTATTCCTTACGTAATGCTTATGGCAACCGGTATTCTTATGAACATTCCCGCTGACCTTTACGAGTCTGCAAAGATCGACGGTGCAAGCGGATATCAGCAGTTCACAAAGATCACCCTTCCTTATATGCTCTTTGTAACGGGCCCGTATCTTTTGACCAACTTTGTAAGTAACCTGAATAACTTCAACGTTATCTTCCTGTTAACAGGAGGCGGCGGTCCTATGGAGGGAATGAATATCCCCAGCCTTGAGGGCTTGATTCCCGGTCAGACAGACTTGCTTATCACCTGGCTCTTCAAGCTGAGTACAGGATCCGGTGCAGGCGCAAGATATTATCTCGCTTCTGCTCTCGGTATTCTTATCTTCCTTGTAGTTGCAGTGCTTTCGCTTATCATTTATAACGTAATTCCGTCTACTAAGAACGAGGAGGACTTTGGATAATGGCAAAGAATAATAAAAATACAATAAAAAAGTCCGGCCTTGGAGCAAAAGCAAGCAGGACTATTTCCAACACCTTTATCTACATAGCTCTTGTTATTATGACATTGGTTTGGCTGTTCCCCTACTTCGGCATCGTTCTTGAGTCACTGAGAATGGAGAGCACCGGACGTGTTGATTACTTATTCCCTAAGGAATGGGGCTTTGGCAATTACATTAACCTTTTCACCAACACACCCTTCCCCAGATGGTTCCTTAACACCGCATTGATGGGTGTTGCAACCGCAGTATTCCAGACCTTCTTCGTGCTTTCTATGTCCTACACTCTCTCCAGACTGAGATTCAAGGGTAGAAAGTTTCTGATGAACTTCATGCTTATTCTGGGTATGTTCCCCGGCTTCCTTACCATGATTCTTATCTATAAGGTATTTGGTGACCTCGGTCTTACTCACGCTAACGCACCAGTAGGATTGGTAATTGTTTACTGTGCAAGCTCGGGTATGGGATACTACGTATCCAAGGGATTCTTTGATACCATTTCGAAGAGCCTTGACGAGGCTGCAAGAATTGACGGTGCAACCCGTTGGCAGGTATTCTATAAGGTTATCATGCCTCTTTCCAAGCCTATCATCATTTATACAATACTCATGGGCTTCATGGCTCCCTGGGGCGACTTCATGCTTGCAAGATACCTTTCTGCTCTTGATGATCTCGGTAAGAACGTAGCGGTTGGTATGTGGCAGTGGCTCAATGCAGCCAACCCCAGTGCGATGTATACCACGTTCTGTGCAGCGGGCGTTACAGTTTCTATTCCCGTTACCGCAGTATTCCTGTCGCTGCAGAAGTACTACGTTGAGGGTGTTACCGGCGGCGCAGTAAAAGGATAAGGAGAATAATAATGGCTAGTGTAAAATTAACTAATGTAAAGAAAATATACGGCAAGAACACTCTTGCAGTTGATAACTTTAATCTTGATATCGCCGATAAGGAATTTATCGTTTTCGTAGGCCCCTCGGGATGCGGTAAGTCTACCACACTCCGTATGATCGCAGGTCTTGAGGACATTTCCGGCGGTACAGTTGAGATCGACGGCGTGGTTGTAAACGACCTTCAGCCTCGTGACAGAGATATTGCGATGGTATTCCAAAACTATGCGCTTTATCCTCACCTTACAGTTTTCGAGAATATGGCATTCTCCCTTCGTCTTAAGAAGGTTCCTCAGGATGAGGTTTATAAGAGAGTTGTTGAGGCTGCTGAGATCCTCGGCATCACCGAGTACCTTACCAGAAAGCCCAGAGCTCTTTCCGGCGGTCAGCGTCAGAGAGTTGCTATCGGTCGTGCAATGGTTCGTGACTCCAAGGTATTCCTTATGGACGAACCTCTCTCCAACCTTGATGCTAAGCTCCGTAACCAGATGAGAGCTGAGATCATTCTTCTCCGTAAGAAGATCGACACCACCTTCATCTACGTAACCCACGATCAGACTGAGGCTATGACTCTTGGCGACCGTATCGTTATTATGAAGGACGGTCTTATCCAGCAGGTAGGTACTCCTACTGAGGTATTCGATATGCCCTGTAACCTCTTTGTTGCAGAGTTCATCGGTGCTCCTAAGATGAATACCTTTAACACTAACCTTGTTTGCGAGGGCGGTAAGTACTACGTTACTCCCTACGGCGCAAAGATCGAGGTTACCGGTGACAAGGCTGGGGCTCTTAAGCAGCACGGCGTAGGCTCTCAGAAGATTATCCTCGGCGTACGTCCCGAGCACTTTGTTCTCGCAGAGGCAGGCGCTCCCGATGCTATCAGCTGTCAGATCCTCGTAAACGAGATGATGGGTAGCGAGCTTCACCTTCACGTTGTTACCAACAACGGTGATAAGCTTATCGTTCGTATCCCCACCGTATCTCTCACCGACGCACAGCGTCACTCCCTCGTTGCAGGCGCAACCCTTCACGTAACCTGTGAGGGTAAGGTAATGCACTTCTTCAGCGTTGAAGAGCAGACTAACCTTATTCTGTAATAAAAAATTACATAACAAATCCAAAAGGTCGGATGAAAATCCGACCTTTTTTCTTATACCTTCCCGAAAGCAAAGGCTAATTCTAAACTCTGCACTCTGAACTCTGAACTTTGCACTCAGACGAGCATTGCTCATCTATATCTCCGAAAATGCCAACCAAACATAACAAAAAGGGCTGATTTCTCAGCCCTTTTTGCTTTTTAATTATTCTACTATTGTTATAGTGATCTTGGTTTCTGCATAACCGCCATGATCGTCAGAATACGAAATTGTAATCTCATGCTCACCGGGAGTATTTGCAATAGCTCCATATCCCGAAACGTGCTTCATACGAAGCTTGATCGTCTCAAAGGTACCATCGCTGTACTCAGCAACAATATATCCGCCTGTATGCTTAAAGGATTCGCCAACCTTATAGGTAGTCTGAGGAAGGGGATCGACCGTAATACCTACAAGACTCGCTTTTGCAATGTCCTTTTCAAGAACAGTTACAGTAAACGTGTCGGTGAATTCACGAAATTTAACCGTAATAACAAGTTCATCCGAAGGTGTAGAACTATCAAATCCTGTTATGATAAACGATTCGGGATCATCGGAATAACTTACATAGACGCTTCCTGTTTGTTCGCTCTTGAAGTACACAGTTAATCCTGTCCAATCTTGCTCATCTCCCATATAATATAAGGTTTGATTTGGCTTTGAAGAAATATAAAAATCAGTTATTACATCGGGAACTTCTGTGGTTCCTTCACCCGACGTTCCACCATCATTTTCCGTCCCGGGCGTATTATTGTTGTTCGATCCCGGTATATTATTTCCTCCGTTAGGAGACTGGGAATTGGGGTTTAGTAATAGAATGGTTACAACTACAGCAACAATAACTAGAACACCAATAACAGCAGCAAGAATTACTCCTTTTTGCTGTTTTGTAAGATTTTTTAAAAAATCAAAATTCAAGTTGAGTTTGACTTTCGATTCTGTTTCAAAATCAAAATTATCTTTTTTTGCCATTTTGTTCACCTTTCAGGAAAGCTTCAACTCTACGGCGACTTGTGTCGCCGTAGAGAAGTGTATTTTATTTTGTGTAGTCGTATCCGGTATAGTTGATGGGATAGTCGGCGTTATCTATTGTGTAGAGAGGTTTTGTGGAATCTACAAGCGTTCCTGTAGGAATAACGGGCCTCTTGACAGTAATAAGACTGCCACAACCGCTACCGCCCGAAATTTGGATATCTTGCGCTACCCATTGTCTATTATCCTTGTGGCTCCATATTTTTACAATACCATCCGTATCGAAATAATCAGCTGCGGTATAGTTTATTGTGTCATTTTTCAATCCCGTTTCTGAGAATCTCATATCGAGAAGGTCAAATGTTCTCTTCTTTATTGAGCCATCAGTACGGTCGTCTTCGTTTATGCTAATTGTAACCTGACCAGCGAGAGTATCCATAGCTGCTGTATCGCCCATTCCGTAGAATACAATTCCTGCGTGAACATATTCTGCCGTACCGTCATCATTCTGGTTAATAAAGTACTTAAGACTACCAATATCAGCCTCAACTCTGCCAATTACGGGAATGTCTTGCTTGATTCCATCAAATATAAATCCAAACAGTTCACCAAGATCAAATTCTTTTCCGCTTTCGTTTACGGTAGGCATAGAGGGGCCGTTCTGCTGGTTCTTAATCCAGTTATACTGATCAAGATAGCCTACAATGGTAATCTTGGCATCAACGTTTTCTTTACCAATGTGAATACCGGCTCCAATAACTTTCTTGGACTCACCAACAGTTGTCTGATAACCATCCAGCTTCTGTACGGTGGTAACATCCTCAAGGTAAAGGTCGCCATTTTCAAGGTAGAGGTTACCCATATTACCACCCTCAAGAGTGGAATTAATAACACTGAGTTTATCTCCAGTTGCCATTACGGGCTGACGGAAACCATAGATATAGGAGTTGGTAATGGTGGATTCGCCAGTTGCGTGAATACCGGAAACGAAGTTCTTATTTGCGTTGCTGGTATAGTCAAGCACAGCGTAAGTAGGACCATTAATATATGCGTTTTCAACTACACCACCATTTACAGATACTATTGCGCTATCAAGATAGTTTGCATCGGTAGAACCGGACTGATATGTGGTTGCGGAAATCACATAACCATTACCATAGAATCCTGCGCCAGCAGGGAGTGCAACGGTCTGGCCATTTGTCATGCTTACGTCATTATGAAGAATTACACTGGAAGAGTGTGCAGCGGTTAGCTCTGCAACGTTGGAAGCGTTGGTCGCATCAGCCACTACAACAATGTGAACGATCATTGCAAGGTCGTTCTTAGGAGCAATTTCAATAACTACATCGTAGTCACCGATTGCACCGTCCTCGTCGGTGTGATCATAGCCAGAGTCGGTATTGAACTGAATTTCTACATCGCCCCAGTTAGAAGTGATATTAGAAGTATATTCATCGGTCCAAATCGCCTGTCCGTCAGGAGCATAGTTGTTGATCTCGTTAACTGTGAAGAGATCGGTACCTCTCTCTGCATAACCGTAAACGGTAAGAGTTGCACCATTGAAGGTGAAACCATCCTTGGTGTAGAAGAGGTCAGAAAGCTTAATGGAATCGCCGCTACCTACATAGTAGGGGCTGTAATTTCTTGCGTGGTGGAACTTAAGCTTGAAGGGAGAGTTCTCGATATCGACGATAGCTACAGTGAACTCGGTTTCAAGACGACCGTCAATAGATACGGTGAAGGTGTACTCGGATTCGCCTACTGCGAAAGCAACCTTGCCGTCGGTGGTCTTGGATTCATCAGCCTTGGTAATAGTCATTTCACCGTCTCTGAGATTGTAAAGAGTCTCACCGGTTACGCTCTTCCAACCAATAGTAGGAACAAGCTCAATGGACTGGTTGTTGCCGTCACGAACATAGCTAAGGTGCTGTGCGCCCTGACCGAGAGGATAGCTGTAATCACCAATCTTAACGGTAGCAGACTCAACGATTCTAACCTCAACCTTAAGAGTTCTTACAATGTTTTCGCCATTGATGTTCTTTGCGGTTGCGGTAATGGTTGCTCTGTGACTACCTGCAAGAATTGCATCCTCATCAAAGCTAAGTACACCACCCTGAACGGTGATAGCTGCGTTGTCAGATTCCCACTTGAATACGGAGCGGGAGGTTGCATCGGACTTGGTATCCTTTGCGAAGAGAACAACATCATCGCTCTTAAGATTAGATACGTAGAGAGTATCGGTGTTGAACTCTACAAGAGAATCTTCCTCGGTGTAGCCGATAGTATAATCCTCGAAGGGAAGCTTAACGATAAGGTCTGCCATCCATGTAGTATTGTCGCTTGCAAGAACAAGACGATCCTTCTCGTGAGTGTCGCCCTCGGGAAGAGTATCAAGGTGAACGATCTTATAGCTTACGCCTGCCTTGTCCTTGATAGTAGCATCAGAAGCAAGGGGGGAGAAAACGTTTGCGATTGCATTAGCATCAGCAAGGGTGGTGTTAATAACCACGGAATTGCCGTCGCCAAAGTTAAGAGAATTCTCCTCAACGAGAACTACGGAAGAAGGAAGGTTAAGCGCGCCCTTAGGTGCAGGGAGAGTACCGTTGGTTACGGTGTTAACCTTAGATCCGTCGTATACGTAGTGAGTGTTGGAGATAACCTTAACACCTTCAGCAAAGAACACAAAGCTGTCTGCGGTATTCTCAGAGAAGTAGAATACGCCGCCGTTGGTGAAGATGGTGGTCTTTGCAACGTTCTCAAGAACCTTTTCTGCGATCACACCGTAAACTTCGTTGTTCTTAGCGGTGTTATCGAGAGTAGAAATAAATGTTGCATAATTGTCCTTGGTGATAGAAGACATATCACCGAACATGGAAGAAAGCGCATCAGCAGAGTCAATAAGGAAGAAGCCGTTATTGAATACGTCACGCATGCCAAGGAAGGCGGTGTTAGAGCTGGTCTCTGCGATAAGTTCTGCGGATGTGAGAACTGCGCCGGACTGAGACTCGATCTTGGATGT
>JAZSMV010000118.1:0-8497 GCA_045536065.1 Eubacteriales bacterium
GAGTTGGTGTTATGGCTCGTACCAAGAGTGGCGAGTTTGAAACTATCACAGGTAACCAGATGGGCGCGCTACTTCTTGACTATGTAATCAAGGCAAGAAAGATCACCGATACGCTTCCCGAGGGCGCATATTGCGTTAAGAGCCTTGTATCTACCGATATGGCTTACAGAATTGCAACAACAAACGGCATTAAGCTCCACGATGTTCTCACGGGCTTTAAGTTCATCGGTGAGGTTATCAAGAATTATGAGCTCGCAGGCAAAAAGGATGGATTCCTTCTTGGCTTCGAGGAGAGCTATGGCTATCTTCTCGGCTCCTATGCAAGAGATAAGGACGCAGTTGGCGCATCTATGATGATCCTTGAGATGACCGCTTATTATAAGAAGAAAGGCATGACTCTTTCGGATGCTCTCGCAGAGCTTTACCATACCTACGGTCTGTATGCTGAAAAGACCATTGATATTTATATGGAGGGTCTTGACGGTATTGAAAACAGAAAGAAGGTTATGCAGAATCTTCGTGACAATACCCCCACATCTATCGGCGGCGTAGCAGTTATGAGCGCAGGCGACTATAAGACCGGGGAGGTTCGCAATCTTGAGAACGGACAGATCTCTACTACCGGTCAGCCCTCATCCGACGTTCTTTATTACACACTTAAGAACGAGGATAAGATCATTGTTCGTCCCTCCGGCACCGAGCCCAAGATCAAGATCTACATTCTTGCTCACGACGACAATAAGGAGAGCCTTGATACAAAGCTTTCCGCTTATGAAAAAGATTCAAGAAAGATGACAGAGGTTTAATCCTTTAGGAAACATAAAGTGACAGAAAAACAAAAGCATATAAGAAACTTTTCCATCATTGCTCATATAGATCACGGTAAATCCACTCTGGCTGACCGAATCCTCGAGAAGACCAGAACGGTTGAGACCCGTGATATGGAGGAGCAGCTGCTTGATAATATGGACCTTGAGCGTGAGCGAGGCATCACCATCAAGGCAAGAGCAGTAAGGCTCTCATATAAGGCAAAGAATGGGGAAGAATACATTTACAACCTGATCGATACCCCCGGTCACGTTGACTTTGGCTATGAGGTTTCAAGATCGCTTAAGGCCTGCGAGGGCGCACTGCTTGTTGTTGACGCAACCCAGGGCGTTGAGGCGCAGACCCTTGCCAACGCATATCTTGCGATAGACAACGATCTTGAGATCCTGCCTGTAATCAATAAGATCGACCTGGCGTCTGCCAACGTTGAGGGCGCAAGACGTGAGATCGAGGACATTATCGGTATTCCTGCCGAGGACTGTCCTGCGGTTTCGGCTAAATGTGGACTTAATATTGAGGACGTGCTTGAGAAGGTAGCGACTGATATTCCTGCACCCAAGGGTGATGCTGATAAGCCTCTTAAGGCGCTTATCTTCGACTCTCACTATGACTCATATCTTGGTGTTGTTGTATATATCCGTATATTTGACGGCACTATTCGTGCAGGTGATAGAATTCGCCTTATGGCGCAAGGAACTGAGTTCGACGTAGTAGAGGTGGGCACTATGGAGCCCTTCGGTCTTAAAAAGGCAGAGTCGCTTTCTGCCGGTGATGTAGGATATATTACCGCTTCGATCAAAACCGTAGGTGATACAAGAGTGGGTGATACCGTTACATTAGCGACACAGCCTGCCGACGAGCCTCTTGATGGATTCCGTGACGTGCATCCTATGGTATATTCGGGTATTTATCCCGCCGACGGTGCAAGATACGGCGATCTTCGTGATGCACTTGAAAAGCTTCAACTGAACGATGCTTCTCTCGTATTCGAGCCCGAGACCTCTATTGCTCTCGGCTTTGGCTTCAGATGTGGCTTCCTCGGACTTCTTCACATGGAGATTATCGAGGAGCGACTTGAGAGAGAGTTTAATCTCGACCTTATCACCACAGCTCCCTCGGTTATTTATAAGGTTGATCTTCGCTCCGGCGAAACTATAATGATCGATAACCCCTCAAAGTTCCCGACGGCAGATGAGATCCAGACGGCTTACGAGCCTATTATGAAGGCTACTATCATTACCCCCACCGATTACGTTGGAGGTATTATGGATCTTTGCCAGGAGAGAAGAGGCGTGTTTATTGATATGAAGTATATCGACACCGAGCGTGTTGAGCTTCATTACGATCTTCCTCTTAATGAGATAATATACGACTTCTTTGATGCCCTCAAAAGCCGCACCAAAGGATATGCTTCTCTTGACTATGAGCTTAAGGGCTATCAGTCATCAAAGCTTGTTAAGCTTGACTTTATGCTGAACGGCGACATTGTGGATGCGCTTTCCTTTATCGTATTTGAGGACAGGGCATATACACGTGCACGTAAGATAGCAGAGAAGCTTAAGGAAAATATTCCACGTCAGCTCTTTGAAATTCCCATTCAGGCCTGTATTGGCTCGAAGATTATTGCCCGTGAGACCGTTAAGGCAATGCGTAAGGACGTGCTTGCGAAGTGCTATGGCGGTGATATTACCAGAAAGAAGAAGCTGCTTGAAAAGCAGAAGGAAGGTAAAAAGAAAATGCGTAAGCTCGGTAGCGTTGAGGTTACGCCAGAGGCCTTTATGGCAGTTCTCAGACTTAGCGATGATAACTAAGCCCAGAGGTCTTTACGTTCATATTCCTTTCTGCGTAAGGAAGTGCAACTACTGTGACTTTGCTTCCTTTGGCTGCTCGTCGATTGATTGGCGTGAGCGATATATTGATGCTCTTTGCGGTGAGATCTTATCATATAAAGATAAAAATATTGTTATCGATTCGATATTTTTCGGCGGAGGTACGCCCTCGTTACTCACACCCTTGGAGTTTGAAAAAATAGTTTGTACATTAGCCGAGAGCTTCAGTATTTTACCTGATACGGAGTTTACCGTCGAGGCAAATCCTAAGACTGTTGACGAGGAAAAGCTTGCTTGCTACGTCAGGTGCGGAGTTAACAGACTAAGCATTGGATTGCAGACGATTCACGAAAACGAGCAGAAAATATTGGGCAGAATACACAATTTTGACGATTTTCTAAAAACCTACGATCTTGCACGTAAAAGCGGTATCAAGAATATCAACGTTGATCTGATGTATGGTATTCCCGAGCAGACTATAGAAAGTTTTGGAGAAACACTTCATCGAGTTATCGAACTGTCGCCTGAGCATATTTCACTTTACGGTCTGATTCTTGAGGAGGGAACCCCTTTTTACAAAGTGAAGGATAAGCTTCAGCTTCCCACCGAGGACACAGAGTGCGATATGTATTATCTGGCGGCGAAGGTGCTTTCCTCTGCAGACTATTCTCACTACGAGATCTCAAACTACGCCAAGGAAGGATATGAATGTCGACATAATCTTAAGTATTGGCATTGCGAGGAATATATTGGTGTCGGACTTTCGGCATATTCGTATTTTGATGGCGCAAGGTTTGGAAATAGCGACAGTATCGAGGAATATTTAAGCGGCTCTTACGCAAAATATGATATGGAAGACAGACTTGATATTGATTCGCTTGCTTATGAGCACGTTATGCTTGCTTTAAGGCTTAAGGAAGGTTTTTCGCTTGATGACTACAAGGATAGGTTTGGAAGAGATTTTCTTGACGGCAGAGCTGAAATTATCCATTGCTTTGAGAAAGCAGGCTATCTGAAAAACGATAACGGGAGGATTGCTCTTACGGAAAGCGGTTTTTACGTAAGCAATTCCATACTCACGGAATTGCTATGAGATTACTGACAATTTAATTAATAAAAAAATAGATAGGAGATTTATTATGGCAGATTTAGAAAAGATCCTTAATGAAGAGGAATCTGAGGAGATTGGTGACATCATCTACACCCTTACCGACGAGGAGACCGGCGAGGAGGTTGAGTTCCAGTTCATCGATAAGGCGACCATTGACGATGTGCTTTACTTTGCGCTTCTTCCTCTTGCGGAGGAAGGCGATGAGTACTACATCTTCCGTGTAAGAGAGGATGGCGAGGATGTTATCTTTGATAGCATCGATGACGATGATGAGTTTGAAAAGGTTGAGGAGTACTTCAACGATCTTCTTTTCAACGAGGTTGATTACGACAAATAATTCGTAAAGCGAACATATTTTTTACCTGCGTGGTGCGTGATAATGTGATATTTGAACCTACACACATTGCTAGGGAGTCCGGATAAACTTCCGTCTACGGGATGCAGGCCTCCCGCCGAGGGCGCTTGTCTTAATTGGCGACCCCCTCTCAGCGGACGTTGGAAGCGCAAAGAGATGGAGAGGACACCCACCTGGTTTGACCGGGTTAAACTTTTACTTTACACGGCCATGCGGGGTCTAAAAAGAGTTGTCAAACTATTTTGACGGCTCTTTTTTCATTTTTGTCCTTTATTTTGCATAGGATTAGTTGATTACTTCTATAAATGGAGAATAAAATGACAAAGCAAATTGAAGGACTTACAAGTAAAGAGGTGGAGAGCTCACTTAAACTTCACGGAGATAATTCCTTAAAGGGAGAGAAGAAAAGGGGCTTTTTCAGACGTTTTTTTGAAAATCTTTCCGACCCGATAATAAGAATTCTAATGATCGCACTTGCCGTGCAGCTGATTTTTTCCTTCGGCAATACAAACTATTTTGAGATTGGCGGAATAATTGCGGCTATTTTGCTTTCTACAACCGTTTCCACACTTTCGGAGTACCGAAGCGAAAAGGCCTTTGACAAGCTTCGGGAGGACAGCCTTGACAGTAATGTCAGCGTGCTTCGTGACGGTGAGATAAGGAATATACCTGCCTCGTCGCTTGTAGTGGGGGATATAGTGTATCTGTCTGTCGGTGAGAAGATACAGGCTGACGGGGAGATCATAAACGGCAGGATAAGTGTGGATCAATCAGCACTGAACGGTGAAAGTGCAGAATGTGTAAAGACCGCAGGAAAGGACTTTGGCTGGGATCTCTCGTCTGCGAGCCGTGTTTTCCGTGGCTCGGTAATTACCGACGGCAGCGCCATAATGCGTGTAGGCCGTGTTGGAGCGTCTACCTACTACGGTATGGTGGCAAAGGACGTGCAGACCGAAACCAGAGTAAGCCCTCTGAAGCTTCGCCTTGGTGGTCTTGCAAGGCAGATAAGTCGCATAGGCTATGTGGTTTCAGCGATTGTTGGCATTAGCTTTTTATTTAATGCAATAGTTGTAGATAACGGCTTTGACGCCCTCAGAATTGGAGCATTTGTAAGAGACCTGCCAAGACTCTTTGATTGCTTTCTTGATGCTTTAACGCTTATGATAACCGTAATCGTGGTTGCGGCTCCCGAGGGGCTTCCAATGATGATAACCGTCGTTTTGTCGGCAAATATGAAGAAGATGCTATCTGACAATATACTCGTTAAGAAGCTTGTCGGTATTGAAACGGCGGGCTCGATGAATATACTGTTTACCGATAAGACGGGAACGCTTACCGTTGGCAGACCCGAGTGCGAAAGATTTATCACTGTATCGGGCAGCTGCAGGGGGATGAAGGCGCTTCGGAGCATGAAAAAAATCCACGAATGTCTAACTGTTTGCGCAAGCTACAATACCGAGGTTATTAGGATAGGAGATGAGATAACAGGCGGCAATGCAACAGATCGGGCAATTTTTGATTTCTTTAAAGACGAGTCGACTCCTACATGCAACGTAATCACAAAGCAGGCCTTTAGCAGTGAGCGAAAAAAATCGTCTGTAATACTGAAAAATGGAATAACCATAACAAAAGGTGCGGCAGAAATAATTTTATCTTCTTGTAAGTATGCTATAAATGAAAAGGGCGAGCGGGTTAGATTTGAGCTTGACCGTGTGTATGACGAGTATATGGCGTCTGTAAATCAGGGGCAGCGTGTGGTTGGCGTTGCTATAAATGATAAGGAAGACAAGGATGTAATGACATTCGTTGCGCTTATAGTGATGAAGGATAAAATAAGACCCGGTGTGGTAGAGTCGGTTCGAGAGGTGACACGTGCGGGAATCCAGGTGGTTATGATCACAGGTGACGGAAAGGAGACTGCTACTGCTATTGCGTTAGAATGTGGAATATACAACCCCGATGCAGGACATCTTGTAATGACAAGCGATCAGCTCGGTCGAATGACTGATGCAGAAGTGAAGAGCGTTCTGCCAAAGCTCAGGGTGGTGTCAAGAGCGCTACCGCAGGATAAAACTCGGCTTGTAAGACTTTCCCAGGAGCTTGATATGGTGGTTGGAATGACGGGCGACGGTATTAATGATGCTCCTTCTTTAAAGCTTGCCGACGTAGGCTTTTCTATGGGAAGTGGCACCGATATTGCAAAAAGCGCCTCGGATATTGTAATTCTGGATAACAGCTTTCTTGCTATTTCACGGACTATCCTTTACGGCAGAACCATATTCAAATCAATAAGGAAGTTTATCACCTTCCAGCTTACCATGAACCTTGCCGCATGCGGAGTGTCGCTTGTGGGGCAGTTTATAGGCGTTGAAACTCCTATAACTATAATTCAGATGCTATGGGTTAATATCATTATGGATACTCTGGGCGGTCTAGCCTTCGCAGGTGAAGCTCCGCTTAGCTATTATATGCGTGAAAAACCGAAGCGACGTGATGAGCCTATTCTGTCCCGTGAGATGTTAAACCAGATATTCTTTACCGGTGCATATACACTCGGACTGTCAATATTTTTCCTCTCATCAGAGAGGATACGCCTGATGTATGGCTCGATAGATCCAGGCGCAAAATTCTATACGGCGTTTTATGCGCTGTTTATCTTTTCCGGAATATTCAACTGCCTTTCGGCAAGATGTTCGAGGCTATGGCTTCTTTCAAACATTGGCAAAAACAAACCGTTTATGCTAATAATGGTGCTAATCTCCTTGATACAGGTGTGTATGATCTACTTCGGTGGAGCTTTGTTCCGCTGCGTGCCTCTTGTATGGCAGGAGCTTAGCTTCGTTATTCTGCTTGCTCTTACGGTTATTCCATTTGAGATGATAAGGCGCCTCGTCTATAAATTAAAATAAAGAATGCTCGGCGGGAATTTGACCTGCCGAGCTTAAAAAATACTTATTTCCTATTGACAAAAGTAATTAAAGATGATAGAATAATTAGGCGATTGTATGCTGGAGTGGCGCAGTGGTAGCGCAATTGATTCGTAATCAATAGGCCGTGGGTTCAAATCCCATCTCCAGCTCCAAATCCGTAGGAGAGGCTGATCGCCTCTCCTTTTTATTAAAACAAAGGGAGAATATATGGATCTTTGTAATATTTCTGTTATCAAGTCTGTTATGGCTGATGCAGGTATAAGCTTTCACAAGGAATTCGGTCAGAATTTCCTTACCAATAGAATAATCCCCGAGGATATTGCCGACAACTGCGCTGACACAAGTGACAGAATGATCCTTGAGATAGGCCCCGGAATTGGTTGTCTTACTCAGGAGCTTGCTATGAGATACAGCAAGGTGGTTGCGGTTGAGATCGACCGTGGACTTATCCCTGTGCTTAACAAAACTCTTGCGGAGTTTGATAATATTACGGTTATCAATGAGGATATTTTAAAGGTGGATCTTCACGCATTGATAGATCAGTACGCCGAGGGAAAGCCTGTTTCGGTTTGCGCAAATCTGCCTTACTATATAACTACACCTATTCTTATGCACCTGCTTGAATCGGGAATTAAATTTTCCACCATTACGGTTATGGTGCAGAATGAGGTGGCGGCAAGACTTTCTGCAAAGCCCGGAAGCTCGGATTACGGTGCAATAACCGCAATTTTAGGATATTACGGAAGTGTTCGTAAGCTGTTCAAGGTGTCCGCAGGCTGTTTTATTCCTGCGCCTAAGGTAGACAGCGCAGTGGTGCGAATCGATCTTTACGACAAATGTCCCTATGAGATAAAGGACGAGAAGCTTTTCAGAAACTGTATCAAGGCGGCATTTGAGATGCGCCGTAAGACTCTTGAGAACGCTCTTTCATCAAAGCTCGGTGGTTTTACAAAGGACCAGGTTGCCGAGGCTATCGGAAGATGCGGATTTGACCCAAAGATCCGCGGCGAAAGACTTTCCACCGAGGATTTTGCAACACTTTCAAACCATCTTTATACTATCAAGACCGAAGAAGCGTAAATTAATACCGAAAAGACAAAAATCAACATTTTCTCCTTTCCTTGTGCTATACTGTGATCAGCAGAGGAAAGGAGTTTTTAGGTGAAAAGAAAATATTATTTAGACAATATTAGATCATTGACGGTATTATTGGTTATAATTTATCACGCATTTTATCTTTTTAATGGTGTTGGTATACCAACCGGATTTTCAAATGGCGAAGGCTTTTGGTTATACGATGCTATATGTACATTTGTTTATCCTTGGTTTATGGTTTTGCTGTTTTTGGTGGCAGGAGTATCAGCGAGGCATTCAATAGAAAAACATGGAAAAAGAGAATTTTTGAGGGAAAGAGTTAGAAAACTCATAATTCCTTCAACATTGG
>JAZSMV010000043.1:0-3185 GCA_045536065.1 Eubacteriales bacterium
AACACCTCATCAAGCGGACGACCAATGGTCGCCCCTACAATACCTCTCCGTCGGCTACGCCGCCACCTCTCCTACAAGGCGAGGCTAATTCTGCATTCTGCATTTTGCATTCTGCATTCTGCATTTTGCATTCTGCATTAATTCCACCTCATCCACCACTTCGTGGTCCCCCTTCCCCTACACGCTTCGCTGGGGAAGGCTAACTTCTTCGGCTTGGACTTTGGCAAGGGTCAACACCTCATCACCTGCTACGCAGGAGCTTCCCCTCAAGGGGAAGCCTAACTTCTTCGGCTATGCCGAAGTGAAGTTTGCCTTACGGCGAGTGAAGTTCGCCTTACGGCGAGTAAAACAAAAAAAGAGAGACTCGGTCTCTCTTTTTTTGTTGTCGAGGCATCAGCCTGCTAGGTTATTGTCGCTTGCATCGCCGTTCGATGCGTTGTTTTGATCTGCGTCGGGAGCGTTGGGAGTGTACTCATCCTTCGACATATTTCCACCCTCACCGTTATCTATGCCGCCCGATACCTCGGGAGCAACGGTGTCACCGAAGCCGCCGAACTCAATGCTGCACACACCACGCTCGCCACGAAGCACAAGAGTATAGGAAATATAGATCAGCCTGCCCTCGCCGTCAAATCTTACGGTGATCTCCTCAAGGCTTGCGTCCTCGCCGATATTGACGCCGCTCTTCTCGCAGTAGTAGGAGTCGCCCTTAAGCTCAAACTCCGAATATCTGTCCGTAAGGAAGGAGAAATTGCCCAGCAGATCCTGAAGGGTGCCGACTAACCAGCCCTCCTCCTCGTCGTAGCAATAGGTCACGCCGTCTACGAGAAGGATCCTGGTCTCATGCACTCCGTCGGGAGAGTCGGCGTGAATACGGGCGGTAAGATTTGTATCGTGGATATTAAAGGCGTCCATCCAAGCCTTCTCGCCAATGCCCTGCTCCCCCTCGTCGGGATTATTGCCTGCGCCGGGGTCGATATCGGGATTCTCCTCAGGCCTATTGGCAGAGCCGGGACCATCGGGATTGCTCGGGCCCTCGGTAGTACCGTCATCCCTCACCACAAGCTCCTCGTCGGGAGCCTTCGCATTTCCGTAATCCGACATTTTAAGCTCGAAAACTCGGTTGCCGTCCTCCTCATATACCTCATAGCAGAAGGAGCTTACTCTACCCTTGGAGTCGAAGTCGATCTCGACGTTCAATATCTCATACTCATAGCCATCCTCGGTGTAAACGAAGGAATCTGCGGTGTACTTACCGCCCGAGTATTCAAAGGAAGAAAAGCTTCTGCCCGCAGAGGCAAGAATGTTAAGATACTGCTCGCCAACCGATACGTACCAATAGCTGTCGTGCATGGAGCTGAAGAAGGTCTCGCCACCTGTAACGATGATCTCAGCGGTGAACTTATCGCCTGTGTAGCTCTCGGTCATACGGATCTTCAGATTGTCGCCGTAAAGGTCAAGACTCTCGGCAAAGCTGTCGGCATCCATTTCCTTTCCGCCGTTGTCACCGCAGGAAATAAGCATGGACAGTGCCATTATAATAATAAGTACAAATGATAAAATGTTAAGCTTTTTCATATTTTTACCCTCACGAAATCGTCCTTATCATATTGGAGTCGGAGATCTCAACGTAAAGGTTGGGATCAAAGTCCATAAGCCTCTCACGGAAGAACTCGCAGATGTGCTGCTCGGTGAAATAGTGGCCTGCCTCAATAAGATTAATGCCCATTTCAGCCGCCTCCTCCATCACGTTATAGCCGATGCGACCCGAAATGTAGGTATCAGCGCCTGCTTCAATAGCCGCTCTTACGTAGCCCTTGCCGTCGCCGCCAACCAGCGCAACCTTATGCACGTCGCCAAAGCCGTCAGCATAGCGGACAACGTCCGAGCCGCAAAGCTGCTTTACCCTGTAAGCGAAGTCCTGAAGCTCCATGGGCTCGTCAATATAGCCGATTCTGCCAAGATCGCCCTCGCCAAAGCTCTCCACCTCACGCATACCGATAATGTCGGCAAGACGGTCGTTTACACCGCCAAGGAGCTTGTCGGCTCTGGTGTGGAAGGAGAATACCGATATGCCGCTGCATACCAGCTTTATCAGCTTTCTGGATATGTGATTTTCCTCGTCAAGCGAGGATATGGGCTTAAAAATCAAGGGGTGGTGTGACACGATAAGGTCAAAGCCACGCTCAATGGCATAGTCCACGATCTCCTCGGTCACGTCAAGGGCGACAAGCACCCTATATACCTCGGACGTGCCGTCTGCACAGCACATAATTCCATCATTATCCCAGGGCTCACGAAGGCCTGCAGGAATCACCTCTTCAAATTTCTCATATAACTGCTTTGCGTTCATATTTCGTCCTTTCGGAGAGTGTTAATATAGTCTTTAAGAGCCGCCGTCAGCTCTCTGTCAGCATCAACGTCTGCGCCCGACTGTCGCTTGCCCTCTGCCGCTCTCTCAAGCGAGCGGAGCTTGTTTTCAAGGTACTTAATGCGGCACTCCCGACCCGAAAAATCGCTGTCGGAGAAGCCAGTCACAGCCTCAAGGGGAGTTATCTCCCGAGCCCTGCCATCATAGACCGCAAGCAGACAGACGTAGTGCTTCCCTGCGTCGAAGGAATAGCTCTCAGAGAGGACTTTAAAGCCCTCAGAGGCAAGATACTCACGGAGCTTTTCCTGCCTTGTCATAGGCTGTAAAATCAGCCTTACGGCAGGGTCCCTTAGCTGCTCGGCACGGCTTATAATATCGGCGATAAGCTCGCCACCCATACCGCAGATGGCATAGTCGGAAATGCCCCTGCCCGACAGAACAGCGGCGCCGTCGGTTAGCACAAAGCTCATCCTGTCAGTAAAACCGGCCTCCTCGGCATTACGCCTGGCGGAGTTCAGCGGACCCTCGTTTATATCACAGCAGAATGCGTGGCTGATCCTCCCTTGCTCGAGTAAAAAAATAGGCAGATAGCCATGGTCGGTGCCAATGTCGGCAAGGATCACGTTCTGCCTGATCAGTTCTGCCGCTGAGAGCAGACGTGCGTTAAGTGCGCACTTCATTGCTTACTTGGAAGCAAGATATGCGTTGATCTTCTTTACAAGCTCATCAGCATCGGTGCCGTGAACTGCGCAAGCCTCTGCGATAGACTCGCCTCTGGAATGAGGACAGCCAAGGCAGTGCATACCGATCTCAA
>JAZSMV010000036.1:0-13244 GCA_045536065.1 Eubacteriales bacterium
TCGCCGTAGGGCTTATGGGTTCGATTACCTTACGGCTAGCCACCAATAACCTAAAGCGAACACGCCTGAAGCCATATAAATCTGTGCTTTTCGCAAAATTCTCGCTTGCAAAGTCCACACTTTGCTTCACTCAAATTCCGCAAAAATCATCAGATTTCTAATGGCCCCAGGTCTGCAGATTTTGAGAGAGCGTATTTTTTGTAAGAAAAGCCGAAATGACGCAGTAATATGCGGATATTACAAGGAGTTTTGGCGCATTATTTCGAAAAATCCGCCTCTCAAAACATATTCGATTTAGGTTGTTGGTGGCTAACCAAGGTCGATTTGCCCGCATAGGCAGTGCCGTTTATAAAATATACGTTGTTAAATTTCATTTTCTCAGATAAAGTTTTGATCATTAATAGTCAGCTTAAACGCCAAGCCAAGTCTGTCTGCCGCACGGCAACAGAGGGTCATTCGGTCAAGGAAGATCTGGAAATAGTCCATTATAGAGCTGATCTCGGTATCGATCGTCAGGGTCAGGCGAATGGTTTTCTCCTCTCTGTTAATCTCAAGGTTGGAGTCCACTACCGAGTAGTTTACCCTATCGTGAATGTCGAAGGTGGAAAAATCGCTGTTTCTCACACGGCTGCGGCGCACGTCGGACTTGTCCGCCAGAATAAGAGCGGCGGCAACGCTGTCAACGGGAACGCCGGTGCCCTCATCGTGATTTCCGATAGCGGTTACGACAGTGGCTATCTCGTCGGCAGGCATACCCAGATTATCGAGTATACGGAATGCCATTATTGCGCCCGACTGTGAATGCTCCGAGCGGTTGACAAGGTTGCCGATGTCGTGAAGATGGCCTGCTATCATAGCCAGCTCCACCGTTCGCTCATCCTCACCGAGAGTGCGCAGAATCTCCCCTGCCCTGTGAGATACAAGACCCACGTGAGCAAAGCTGTGCTCGGTAAACCCAAGGGCCGAAAGCGAGCGATCTGCCGCCGAAATATATATTTTTATATCGCTGTTGCTCTTAATCTGCTCAAAAGTAACCATTTTTGCCTCCGAAAGTGCTTTTTATATATTTATTATAGCTCTTTTCGGCAAATTAGTCAAGCGAGCTATATAAAAATATCAAGGATCAGCATCAAGACAAAGCCGAGCAGAAAAAGATAAGTTGACCTATGGCTACCGTCGTCGGCTCTGACCGAGGGGATCATCTCGTCACAGATGATATAGAGCATACTACCGGCCGCAACAGCCAGAATAAATGGCAGAAGGGGTGCGCATAGGCTGACGGCAAAATATCCGATAAGGGTGCCGACGATCTCCACAACACCTGTCATTGCGGCGAGGAAAAAGGTGCGTCCTGCCGAGATGCCCACCGAGAGAAGCGCCACGAACACCGCCATACCCTCGGGAATATTCTGCAGAGCAATGGCGGTGGCAATGAAAATTCCGTCGGAAATATCCCCCGTACCAAAGCCAACCCCTGCGGCAACACCCTCGGGCAGATTGTGTATAGCGATAGCCGAGGCAAAGGTGATGGCGGCACGCATCCTATCGCCTCCCGAGCTCTCCCCTCTATCAAGGGCTCGGGAAAGTGGCGCCATATAGAATTTTAACAGATAATCAAAAAAGTTCACACAAAGAGCGCCGATAAAAATTCCGAATGCAGTTGTAAACACACCTAGGCTGCCGCCTGCCTCCAGCGAGGGCACCACAAGGCCGAGAAAGGATGCAGCAAGCATAATTCCCGCCGCAACAGCCATAACGGCGTCGTTATATTTCTTTTTAGTTCTTTTGCATATAAGTCCGATCACGGCGCCGAATATGGTGGCTCCGCCAACACCCAGCGCAGTTATAATTACAATGTCCATAAGTCCTACCCCTGCTGTCATTTACTCAAAGCTTTACTGCTATTCAGTTTATGTAGAAAAAGTTTTTTTGACACATTTTCAAAAAGAAAAATCCCCGATCAGCCGCATTTTCAGCAACTTTTCGGGGATTTTGCAAAGTATTATTTACTTTTTTTAAGAAATCAGCAAGAAATTCTGCGCTCCAAGTTCTGAACTCTGAACTCGGACGAGCAATGCTCGCCCCTACAATTCTGAACTCTGAACTCTGAACTCGGACGAGCAATGCTCGCCCCTACAATTCTGAACTTTGAACTCTGAACTTTATCTTGCGACCTCCTCCATAATGAAGGCCTCGAGAGTATCACCCTCACGGATGTCGTTGAACTTCTCAATTCCGACACCACACTCGTAGCCGGAGTTTACCTCACGAACGTCATCCTTGAATCTACGGAGAGATGCGATCTTATCCTCAAAGATAACGATACCGTCACGAACGATACGGATCTGTGCGTTTCTGGTGATCTTACCGTCCTGGATATAGCATCCTGCGATAATACCAACACCGGGAACCTTAATGGTCTGACGGACCTCTGCATGACCGAGGAGAACCTCCTTGAACTCGGGAGCAAGCAGACCCTTCATAGCCGCCTCGATCTCATCGATGATCTCATAGATGATACGGTGGCAACGGATGTCAACCTTGTTTCTCTCTGCGCTGTCAAGCGCATTTCTGTCGGGACGAACGTTAAAGCCGCAGATGATCGCATTGGATGCGGCCGCAAGCATAACGTCGCTCTCTGTGATTCCGCCTACTGCGGAGTGAATAACCGAAACCTTAACCTCCTCATTGGAGAGCTTAAGGAGAGATGCCTTAACAGCCTCAACAGAGCCTGCAACGTCTGCCTTAACTACAATGTTAAGGGTCTGTACGCCTGCGGCGATCTGACCGAAGAGCTCGTCAAGGTTAACTCTTGCATTAGCCTGAAGGATCTCCTGACGGAGTCTTTCTCTTCTCTGCTCTGCAAGGTTCTTTGCCATTCTCTCGTCCTCAACCGCATTAAGCTCGTCGCCTGCCTGAGGAACGTCGTCAAGACCGATGAGCTCAACGGGACCCGAGGGGCCTGCAGTCTTTACAGTCTTGCGCTTATCGTCAACCATTGCACGAACTCTACCAACTGCGTTACCTACGATTACGTAGTCGCCCTGGTGGAGAGTACCGTTCTGAACGAGGACGGTGGCAACAGGACCACGGCCACGGTCAAGCTTGGACTCGATTACAAGACCTGCCGCACGGCGCTTGGGATTAGCACGAAGCTCCTTAACCTCTGCGACGAGAAGCACGTTTTCAAGAAGATCCTCAATACCCATACCTGTATGAGCAGAAACGGGAACTGTGATAACGTCGCCGCCCCAAGCCTCGGGAACAAGCTCGTACTGGGTAAGCTGATTAAGAACGTTGTCGGGATTAGCGGTGGGCTTATCCATCTTGTTGATTGCTACGATAATATCAATGCCGGCAGCCTTTGCGTGGTTGATAGCCTCAACGGTCTGAGGCATTACGCCGTCGTCAGCCGCTACAACGAGGATCGCAATATCGGTGTACTTAGCACCTCTCATACGCATTGCGGTAAATGCCTCGTGGCCGGGGGTGTCAAGGAAGGTAATATCCTTGCCGTTTGCCTTAACTCTGTACGCACCGATGGCCTGGGTAATACCGCCTGCCTCGCCACGTGTTACGTTGGTGTGTCTGATTGCGTCAAGGATAGAGGTCTTACCGTGGTCAACGTGACCCATTACGCAGACAACGGGAGCTCTCTCGATAAGATCCTCCTCGGTGTCCTCTGCCTCGGTAAAGAGCTTCTCCTCAATGGTAACAACTACCTCCTTGGTAACCTTAACGCCAAACTCGTCGGCGATAAGCTCCGCAGTGCCGTAGTCGATAACGTCGTTGAGGCCCTTCATCTCGCCCATAAACATAAGCTTCTTGATAACCTCAGCGGCAGTCTTCTTCATTCTGGATGCAAGCTCGGGAACGGTGATCTCCTCGGGAACGGTGATCTCAAGCTGCTTGTTTCTCGCACGCTCTGCTTCCATTCTCTTGATCTTCTCCTGAGCCGCTCTCTCCTTATCCTTTGCGCTCTTCTGATTCTGACCTCTGTTATCCTGCTTCTTAAGCTTCTGCTTCTGCGCCTTGGAGTCGCCGCCGTTAAGAATGGAATAGTAGTGGTCGTTATATCTGTCGTCGTACTTGGAAAGGTCAACGTCGCTGGTTCTGGTATCAACAACACGGGTCTTTGCCGCGTTGCTGTTGGTCTCAACGCCGCCGATATTTACGCCGCCCTTTACGCTGGACTTATCAAAGGTGGGAGTGATGGTCTTGAACTGCTGCTTCTGTGCCTTCTTCTCCTCCTTCTTCTTGGGCTGCTGTGCAGGAGCAGGAGCGGCAGTCTTCTGCGCCTCTATCTTCTGCTGCTTCTCAAGAGCCGCCTTCTGCGCAGGGAGGACTGTGTTCTTCTGAACGTCTACTTTGCCGATCGAAACGGGAATATTCATAGGCTTCTGCTGTGCCTGAGGCTTCTGCTGAGGCTGTGCGCTCTGCTGGGGCTTCTGCTGAGGCTTCTGCTCGTTCTTCTGCCAGGTGGAGTTAGGATTACGGAAGCCCTGTGCCGCTCTGTTCATATTCTCAGCCTTCTTTGCGAAGGGATTCTCCTGAGGAGCCGCACTGTACTTATTGAAGCCGCCCTTGTTATCTCTGTTATCTCTGCCGCCTCTGGCGTCACGGTTGTCCTTGCGATCTCTGTTATCCTGGGGACGTGCGCCCTGATTCTGCGCAGGCTGATTTCTGCGCTCGGGCTGTGCGTTCTGCTGAGGTCTCTGAGCAGGAGCAGATGCCTTGGGCTCTGCCTTAGGAGCGGGAGCGGCCTTCTCGGACTCAGCCTTGGGAGCAGGAGCCTTCTCCTGCTTGGGCTCTGCCTTGGGTGCGGGAGCCTTCTCGGACTTTTGCTCGGAGCTCATAATCTTGGAGCGTCCCTCTCTGTAAGCATCAAGATCCTTTATCTGATTCTTCTCGGTGATGTGAGAGAGGAAGAGCTCGAACTCATCCTTATCGATGCTGCCACCGGTCTTCTTTTCAACACCAAGCTCCTTAAAGGTATCAAGAACGTCCTTAGACTTTATATCGAAATCCTTAGAAATCTGTGTAATTTTAATGGGTAAATTGATCATAGGAGTCACCGTTTCCCGAGTGGGAAACTTCCTTTCTTTTTAGTTCACGACGTCGTCAGTGTCGCAAGGCCCATTTGCCTTCTTTATCTCCTCTGCAAAGCGGTCGTCACAAATGGCAACGGTGGCAGGGGCGTAGAGCTTACCGAGAAGTCGGCCCAGCTCGCTTGAATCTATGTTAATGATAACCGTTTCAATACCGTAAAACTCTGCCTTAGTCAGAAGCTTTTTCTTAGTCCCCTGAGAGGCGTCGTGAGCTATGGCAACAAGCCTTGGCTTATCCTTACCCTGCTTTGCCATACTCACGCATACCGATTCGGTACCGATTATCAGCCTACCGGCTCTCATTGCGAAGCCGAGCATTCCGGTAAGACGTGTATTTGTCTTCTTATCCAACCGTCAGTTCCTCTTCCATTTTCTCATACAGCTCCTCGGAGATGGCACATTCAAGAGAGCTTTCGATCCTCCTTGACTTTCTCGCCTTCTTAAAGCAGGAGAGTTTCCTGCAAAGATAAGCGCCTCTGCCATTCTTCTTGCCCGTCAGGTCGAGTGTAACCTCACCCTCCGGTGTGCGAAGAACTCTGATGAGAGTATTCTTTGGGAAATGCTCGCCGCATCCCGTACATCTTCTGGTCGGTATTTTACGAACAGACAAGTCAGCCATAGCCTTATGCCTTAATGTCGATCTTGCAGCCGGTAAGACGGGCAACGAGCTTTGCGTTCTGACCCTCCTTACCAATGGCAAGGGAAAGCTGCTCGGGAGCAACGGTAACACGGCAGGTGCGCTCGTCCTCAAGGTAAACGTCGAGAACCTTTGCGGGAGAGAGAGCCTCTGCAACGTACTCGCAAACGTCGTCGCTGTATCTGATGATATCAACCTTCTCGCCTGCAAGCTCTGCAAGGATAGCATTGATTCTCATGCTGTTCTTACCGATACAGGAGCCAACTGCCTCTACGTTCTCGTCACGGGAGTAAACCGCAACCTTGGATCTGGAGCCTGCCTCACGGGCAATGCCCTTGATGATAATGGTTCCGTCAGCGATCTCGGGAACCTCAAGCTCGAAGAGTCTCTTAACGAAGTTAGGATGAACTCTGGAAAGGGTTACGATAGGACCTCTGGTCTCGCCCGACTTAACCTCGGATACGAACACCTTGATTCTATCGCCTACGTCGTAGCTCTCACCGGGGATCTGCTCCTCACGAAGAAGTGTCGCATAGCCTGTGCCGGTGTCAAGGATAAGGTTACCGTTTGTGGTATCAACCTTATCAACTACTGCAGTGATGATCTCCTCACGCTTTTCCTCGTACTCTCTGGTCTGTCTCTCACGCTCTGCAGTACGGATCGCCTGAACGATCATCTGCTTACCTGCCTGTGCGGACAGACGGCGGAAATCCTTGGTCTTAAGCTCGGTCTCAACAACTCCGCCAAGCTTATGGCGGCGGGAGAGCGCCTTAGCAGCCGAGAGGGAGATCTCGCACTTCTCGTCGTAAACCTCTCCGTCGGGAACAACAGTTCTCTGCTGGAAAACTCTCATATCCTTCTTGTTGGGGTCAAGCTGAACTCTGATAACTGTGGTGGGACCGACCTCTCTGCGACAAGCATTTGCAAGCGCAAGCTCGATCTGTGAAATCATATACTCCTTTGAAATGCCGTTTTCCTTCTCAAGAAGGTCAAGGGCGGTGAAGAAATCTGCGTTCATTTTTCCGTTGTACCACGTATTATAATACGTTCCTTTCCTTTTTAGATAAATGTTAAATTTATTTGCTTTCTTATTTAGTCGTCAAAAAATACGGTAGTAAGCTTTGAAATTTCGCTCTGAGTGAGGATGATCTCGCCCTCACCCTCGGTGATGGTCAGCTTACCGTCCTGGAAGGCTGAAAGAGTGCCTGTAACGGTCTTTTTACCCTCCTTGGCTACAAAGAGCTTAGCCCTTACACGCTCGCCAACAGAGCGTCTGATATGCTCCTCTGTGCGAAGCTCACGCTCCACGCCGGGAGAGGAAACGTCAAGGTAATAAAAGCCCTCGATAGGGTCACATTCGTCCAGAATGGGATCGATGGCACGGTGTACCTTCTCGCAGTCCTCAATGTTGATTCCCGCCTCGCAGTCGATGGTGATCTCAAGGTGATAATCCGCACCGATCTTCGAATAGGTGATGTCCCAGATGTCGTATCCAAGACCTGTGATGGTAGGCTCTACCGCCTCTCTTACGGTTTCTCTGATGCTTTTTTTCATTACCCGTTTCCTTTCTTTATAGAAATGCTTTACTCTTTAAAAATCTCGTCGCACAAACGACGTATCGACGAATTCTCCCGTCGATATTCACCTGACGGTGATCGATATATGGGTTCTGCTAACGCAGAGCCATTCGATATTTTGCCTCCGGCAAATAGATATACTTCCTTCGGAAGAGTGCGCCTTCGGCTTGGCAAAAGGCAGTGTGAAGGGGCTGTCGCCTAAGCGACAGCCCCATAAAAACACTATTAACTGTATGTATTATATCATACTGTTTCGGAAAATGCAATAGTTTTTCCGAAATTTATTTAAGACTCTTATGCCTTGAAGTCGTTAGGAGCCTTGCCTACCTTGTGCGAACGCTTGCCGAGCTTCTTGTTGCCGGTAGCCTTTGCATACTTCTTCATAAGCTTCTCCATCTCCTTGGTGAGCTCAAGTCTCTCAAGCTCAAGAGCTTCAGCCATTCCTGCACGAGTCTTGATAGCCTCAGTGTGCGCAAGATTTGCAGCATTTTTCTTAGCCATTATATTTTATCCTCCGTAATTGTTAATTAAATAAAGTTAGAGAAAGAACTAAAATCGACGCCCTCCGATAGCAGATAAAGAACTGCTACGCCTACTCCGCAAATGAGCAGGATCAGGTAAATTGATATCCACCAGAACGTCTTATCTTCCCTTCAAACACGCTTCTTGATCTTCTTGATAACCCAGTTGATGTCCTTGGAGTTGTGAGAGATAAGCTTGTTAAGGTTCTTAACGTCCTTCTTGAGAGCCTTCTTCTCTGCACCGTTCTTGTACTCCTTGGTCTTAAGGCGATACTTGGTAAGAGCGAGGGTAGAGGATGCTTCTACGTTGCTGTTAAGGATGCCGTAGAGTCTCTGCTTCTCACCGCTGGATGCGGGAAGACGGAAGATCTTCTTAGCGAGCTTCTGGTTCTTGTTAACGTACTTCTCAGCTGCGTCGGACTTAACCTGGCGCCACTTCTGGTTGATGCTGATACCGTCGAGAGTTACCTCGGAGCCGTTGTAGATGGAAAGAAGCTTGGAGTTGATCTCGTCTCTCTTGTTAAGGAGGGTCATCATCTCGGTACGGAGAGATGCGATCTTAACTCTGTCAGCTCTCTTCTTAGCCTTCATGGTTACGGGATCGTTGGTGATAACTGCGTAGTAACGGGAGTTATCCTTCTCCTCTGCCTTGAGAGCTGCCTTGTGAGCCTTCTGAGCGGACTTGATTCTCTTGTTAGCGCTCTTCTTAAGAGCCTTCATATCGAACTGATTCTTGCCGAATCTGTAGTAGGACATATCCTTCTGGCTCTCAACAAGGCTGATCTTGAAGTCGTAGCCCTTGGTGATAACGGAAAGGTCCTTGTTAGCCTGCTCTGCAACCTTCTCCTCAAGTGCGCTCTTCTTAACGAGCTCCTTGGACTTCTTGGAGTGCTTCTTCTTGGTGTTAGCTGCCTCGATAGAAGCTGCTGCAGCAGCTGCTACTGCTGCAACGTCAGCGTCGCTGTTTCTAGCGGTGCCATCGTTAGCGGTGTAGGAGATTGCAGGAATGGGAGTGTAGGGCTTGCCTGCAAGGATGTCCTCAGGAATGGACTCGGAAGCACGGGTAAGATGGCTTCTGGTAAGAACCTCGTACTCGTCAACGATCTTGTTGTAAGCCTTGATCTCAGCAAGAAGGTTCTTCTTGATGTTCTTAACTCTCTTCTTGTCCTCAAGCTTGTTGCAAACGTGAAGGTTCTCGCCAAGTCTCTCGATGATGTATCTCTGATAGGTGAGGCAGTTGATGATAAGGAGGATCTTGTTGTAACCGGAAGCCTCGTCCTTCTGCTTAGCAGTGGTCTCAAGTCTGGTTCTAACGTTCTCAAGTGCCTTGTCACTTCTCTCGAGGTACTTCTTAAGCTCCTTCTCGTCAAGGATGCTGATGTTTGCGCTGTATGCGCTTGCGGGTGCGGATGCGGGCTGACCTACGCTTGCGATGCCGTAGTTGTTGTTGCCTGCCATGATCTGCTCGGGAAGATCGGAGGGAATGGTGGGAGCCTTCTCACCGGATGCCTTGTTGTAATCGTCAACAAGCTTGTTGTACCTCTTGATCTGAGCCTCAAGATCCTTCTTAGCCTTCTTTGCGCCCTTCTTGTCGCCGCCGTCACGGCAAGCTGCAAGATCGTCACAGATCTCGATAAGGATCTGCTTCTCTACAGCAATGCTCTCAACAAGAAGCTCTACTCTGGTCTGCTGCTTTTTACTCATTGTAATTCTCCTTCCGGGAGCGTTTTATTCCACGCTCCCATCAAATTTAAATATTTTTATTTTTGGTTAACTAAATTGAATTTTTTGGATTACTTATTATTCAATAATCCTTAGATGATCATATCGTCTTCTGCAAGAACACTTATGATCCTGCGACGGTCTCTGCCGCCAAGCTGATCTACCACAGTGATAACGTCCTTAGCGAAGAGCTCCTGCTTTCCGGGACCAATATCGAACTGTGCCATACCCTGTATCAGATCACGCTTAAGCTCGAACCTGTCATTCTGGGTGGGCTTAATGCCGGTCTGAACGTAGTTGATAAGTCTTTCCATCGCTCCCTGAAGGAAGTCGACTGCAATCTTGTTATCACTGCCGGCAAGGTTGATGCCGTTAATGATACCGTTGATCTCACCGACAAGATCGCCAAGCTCTCTGTCGCTGAGGGTCTTGCCAACCTGATGGTTGTCAACTCTCTCAACCAGCTCTCTTACGTATACGAAGTTCTGAAGCTCGTTAAGTACGTGAGAGTCGCCGGAGATCAGCTTGTCAATAAGAGTTGTTGTCTCAACCGCCTTGATAGGCACTCTGAGCTTTTCAGAGTAAATCTCTGCTCTCTTGTTATAATCGTTTACAGTAGCGATCAGCATCTTCTTAGCCGAAGTGGACTTGGGCTTCTGACGAAGTCGCTCGCATGCAAGAAGCAGTCTGTACTGCTCGGATACGAAGCAGTCGAGCAACGCACCGTAACGGTTACGCTCAACGTCTCTCGCACCGTATCTGATCAGCCAGATATTTCTCGTAACGAGAAGCACGCAGCTGACGATAAACATAACGATATCGTAAACAATTCTTAACAAAAGGAATGCAATCGGCAGTGCCGCCCAGCAAATTCCAACGAATACGAAGGTCTGAAGCGTGGGATTATCGGGAATGAAAATACCCGCAATAACTGCCACCGCAGCAAAGGCAAGCGTAACCACCCAGTAGACTGTGGAGTCAATTCTGAGAGCTCTGTAAATGAGCTGACGGATACGCATATTGTAATCAATGCGGAAGTTTCTCGACAGGTATTTACGAAGCGCCTTATGTACCCTGGACTGATACTTGATAGGATCGCCTGCCGCTCCGACAGCACGAAGTGTGTGTCTGTTATAGCGACGCATTGAGCGGGCCTTCTCGTATCTGATACGGTAGTGTCGGTACTCGTTGTCCTGACGTCTTAGGTAGGCTCTTGAAGACCTCTTTACAATCATCTTGGTAACCAAGGAGAGCACCGCTGCACGGTGTCCATGCTTGTAATGGAAGTTAAGCTTGGGAATAGTCACAAGCTTCGCCCAAAGTCTTCTTATCGGGCTTGCATATCTCGTAGCGCCCGATCTTGCATAATGAACAAGTTTGTCATAGATCTCATCGGTCGTAATTGCGGGGCTTGTTTCATCAAGCTTAACTCTGTTACGAAGGCTGAGAACGGGAGGTGTAGGAGGTCTGTCTGTCTTTCTGTATACGATAGTGTCGGGTATCGTCAGAGAGAGAAGCTCAAGATGCATGTGACGCTCACGGCCGGAGTTGTACTCCTTAACCATCTTGTTATAGATCTGAATGTCCATGTGGAGCCATGCGCTGAATACTCTCTGCGAGCGTCTGACACCGGTCTTAACAGCCGAGTACAGTCTCTTACACTCTATCTCAATGATGCCTCCAAGCTTTGCAATCTGCTGAAGAGCCAGGGCATCCTCGGGTTTAACCCTTGTATTGACGATCTCAAGGAACTCGTCGGTCTTGGGAAGCAGGTAACGGAGGAAGCCCTTGGGTCTCAGGGTCAGCCATCTCATAAGCCTTAAGTTGATCTCGCTGCCAACCAGCTTCCACCAGTTCTTAACGTTGTCAACGTTTGTCATGCTTCTCGCACCAAGGGCTCGTCTGAATCTCTCGCCAATCATCTTAGCCTCAAGATCAAGAGGAGTCTCTACGGTGCAGCCCGAATGAATATCCTTTGCGTCCTCCTCGGCCTCGTCGATATATTCGCTGTCAACACCTCTGCGGTTTATACCCGAGTAGGGATCGGCAACCTTCGCCGCACCGAGAATAAGCGAATCCTGACCGTCGGATCCTGCATCAAGCACAACCGAGCTGTCCGTACCGGTAAGCATCATAGGAGTACCTGTGA
Source organism: Eubacteriales bacterium (assembly GCA_045536065.1). Lineage (GTDB taxonomy): Bacteria > Bacillota > Clostridia > Oscillospirales > CAG-272 > UBA1740. The sequence continues at coordinate 11,715 of JAZSMV010000036.1, forward strand.
AGGGGATCGAGGCTTCGCCTGTCTGACTGAAGCCGATAAGAGGAACGCCGCCGGGTGTCATACCCATAATGGTCATTCCGTCAAAGTCAGCCTTCAGGAAGGGCACGCCCATATCTGTTGCGTAGCCCATAGCACCCACAGACATAATGGGCGCCGCTCCGTTCGCCTTAGCGGAGCCGGAGGTTCCGGTGTAAAGACCGTATCCGTGCCACTTGTCACCAACGGTTCTCTCAACACCGTCAACGGTCTCGATCACTTCCCTGCAGCATACGATCTCGGGGAACTTGATCATCTTACCGTATCTGATGATCTCATCAGCAACCGAGGTGGATACCTCGGAGAGCTTAACGCCTACCATCTCAGACAGCTTTGCGGCGGTCTTGTTATGAGCATTGATGGCGTCAACGAACTTCTTCTTATATCTGACAAGAACGTTAGGAGTAAATGTAATTCTACCGTAGTTACGGTACTTGATAAGCACCTTGTTGATACCGGCAAGTCTTTCTCTCTCAAGAACAAGTCTCTCAAGAAGAAGTCTCGCAGCATTTCTGCCAGGACAATCCTGCATGAAGCGAAGCTTCAGACGGTATACCTTACGGCTGAATTTAGTGTTAATGCTGTAAAGCTTTTTCTGATAAGAAGCACCACGGCGGTCAAGCTCGTCAACAACCGTTTCGAGAGCAAGAATGCTTGCATCACGCTGATCGTTAAGCTTTTTAAGCTTACGCTCATATTTTCTTCTCTTCTTATCGTTCTTGAACCGTCTGTTTTCAACACCGCCCTTGGAGAACAGAAGCGACTCATCAACGAACCAGATCTCGGCGTTGATAAGCATTCTGTGATACCAAGCAACTATGGGCTGTGCCCATACAGTCAGGTGCTGCCAGAAGCCTATGGGATGCCACCAAGAAACTGCAGGAGTATCATCAGTCATAACGTCGAATACGAAGGGAACGTTAATAACCGTTGTTTCAACCGAGCGGTTTTCGGTCAGCCTGAAGTGGTGCATCATAAGAGGAGTGTAAACTCCCGAGCGCCACAGTCTGGGCTTTTCGTAGGTGGAATCCTTAAGAGGATCCTTGGGGAATACCTCTATATAGTTATCCTTATATGTAATTATCGGAACCTTAATCTTATCCGCGGAGTTTACAAGCTCCTTTGAGGTAGCCAAGGTAATACGCGAGAACTGCTCGCCGACAATGGACATATAGTCGATCGCTCTGCCGTTGTAAAGCTCAATGCTCTTGTAAAGAGCTCTGCCGTGGCTGCGAGCCGTGTCGGTTCGGTTAAGCCTTGCGTGAACTGCTATGCTGATTCGTCTTACCTCAATGAGATTTGCAATAACTCTGAGGTTCTCAACCAGCGCGGTAACTACGCCGTGCTCGTCGAACGCCCTTGCAATAGCACGCTCGGTGATCCTGAGCGCACGCTTGAAGTACTTGATCGCTCTCTTGCATCTGACCTCAAATTGCTCAAGCTCGTCTGCAGTAGCGACCATATCAGCCGAATCTCTCAGCGACTCTATCATAA
>JAZSMV010000067.1:0-5883 GCA_045536065.1 Eubacteriales bacterium
CTCGTGAGGCAAGCCTCACCTCCATTACTCCTTGTTTCTGCGCATTCGCTACGTCAAAAACAATACTCAATTGTTTTCGCCTGCTCACAACTGCGCTACATCCCGAAGAACGATTGCTAATGTATTATATCAAAACAATTATTTTTTGTCAAGTCTTTATTGTAGAAAAGCCGACTTTTGAGGTCGGCTTTTTTTGTTTTAGACTTTATTATTTTGCTTCAGGTAGGTTAAGATAGTTTCCGCCGAGGCGGGAATACCGACCGAGCTGTCGATAAGAAGCTCGTAATATCTGCTTACCCGTAGAGCCGTGTTCTCTCGCAATGGTGATGATAACACCCTTTTTTCGAGGGCTTAGGAACTACGTCGGTCTGCTTTTCGGTAGGTGTGGACTTAAGCGACTTAAGAAACGGAATGTTCTCGGATGCACCAAAGAAATAAAGAAGCGGAACCTTTATGGGATAGAATATCGTCATAAGAGCGAGGGATGATTTAGATGACAATATTGTCTTTTTGAGAGATTTTTTGACCCATTTACAAGAAAGTTTACACTTAATGCTCTTGATTATTCGGTGATTTTATAGTATAATTTATATGATAAACATATTCCAAGAGAGGAAATAACAATGGCTTTACACGTTATCGACGAGGCTAATCGCTGTCTGCAATGCAAAAATCCGCAGTGCGTCAAGGGCTGTCCCATCAGCACTCCTATTCCCGAGATAATCCGTCTTTTAAAGGAGAGCAAGCTGGACGAGGCGGGACGAATACTCTTTGAGAACAATCCTCTTACCACCGTTTGCAGTCTTATCTGCAATCACGAAAAGCAGTGCGAAGGTCACTGTGTGCTGGGAAGAAAGGGTGTTCCCGTACAGTTCTCTACAATTGAGCAGTATATTTCCCGTACCTATGCGCCCAAAATGGTCAAGGGTCCCCGCCCCTGGAACGGTATGCGTGTCGCTATCGTCGGCTCGGGTCCTGCGGGAATCACTATCGCCATTATTCTCGCAAGATACGGCTATCAGGTAACTATTTTCGAGGGTAAGGATGAGATCGGCGGAGTTCTCCGCTACGGTATTCCCGATTTCCGTCTGCCCAAGAGCGTGCTTGACGACATTCAATACCGTCATATCGAGATGAAGGGCATCAAGATCAGACCTAACACCCATATCGGCGGATCTATCGGCATCGAGGATCTGTTCAGAGACGGATATAAGGCTATTTTTATCGGTACAGGCGTGTGGAAGCCCAATGCCCTGCATATCAAGGGCGAGACCCTCGGTCACGTGCATTTCGGAATCAATTACCTCAACAGTCCCGACTCCTTTAAGCTTGGACAGAAGGTTATCGTTATAGGCGCAGGAAATGCGGCTATGGACGTGGCGAGAACGGCACGCAGACACGGAGTCGAGGAGCTGACCTGCTTCTCTATCACGAAAAAGGTTGCGGCAAGCGATTATGAATTTAACTACGCAAAGCTTGAGGGCGTAGACTTCGAGTACAACAAGCGTCCTGTGGAGATCGTTGACGAGGGCGTTATCTTCTGCGACGTTGTCGAGAACGAGGACGGCGGCTTTACCGACGTTCCCGGTACGGAGAAGCTGTATGAGGCTGACAGCGTAATAATCTCTATCAGCCAGGGTCCCCAGAACACAATTTCCAGCACAACTACGGGTCTTGAGACCAACAAGCGTGGCCTTCTGGTCGCCGACGAGTTCGGAAACACCTCCCGCCCGGGCATCTTCTCCAGCGGTGATGCAGTTCACGGTCCGAGAACGGTGGTCGAGGCTGTAGCCCACAGCAAGGTGGTGGCAGAAACCATGCATCAATATATGCAGTCACTTGAGGCTGACAAATAATTTATTCCCCGCTCTTTTTTTGAGAGCGGGGATTTTTTCGTTCTTTCACTGAATTTTGGGTATAATTTCATTTATCAGGGGCTTTTTTTACAATAAAAGTTGACAATTGTTATAATATTTTCTGTTGACTTTCCTTTTTTTGTGTTTTATAATAATATTGTAAATGTATTATTTTGTCGTTTTTGGAGGATTTTTCCGCTATGAGTGAGAGCTGCGAGAAAAATAAATATCAGAAGAAGATAATTACCATTCCCAACATACTGTCCTTTGTAAGACTCTGCCTGATACCCGTTATAGTATGGCTCTATTTCGGTAAGCAGGATTACGTTCTGACGGGAATTTTCGTTATCATCTCCGGCCTTACTGACGTTGTTGACGGAACTATCGCCAGAAAATTCAATATGATAAGCGATCTAGGTAAGGTGCTTGACCCTATTGCGGACAAGGCTACTCAGCTGACTGTTATGATCATTCTCTCTATAAGCTTCCCTCTTATGCTGATAGCTATCGGTCTGACGGTTATCAAGGAAAGCTTTATGGCAATTACAGGATATATGGTTATCAAGAAGTGCGGTATCGTTATGGGCGCAAACTGGCACGGCAAGGCGGCGACAGTTCTGCTTACCGCCGTAATGGCGCTTCACCTTGTGTGGCATAGCATTGATCCCGTCACCTCGGCGATCCTTATATCGCTCTGTTCGGCGATGATACTGCTGTCGCTTGTGCTTTATGCGAAGCGTAATTTTGGATATTTATTAGGAAAAACCAAGGCAGAATAACCATTTAGTCTTATTCGGGAGTTTTTAGAATGTCACAGATACACATAAGCGAAAGCAATCTGATAATAGAAAATAAGACCTTCAGCGGCTCCCACTACGCCCGTGAAATAATGGGTGATGGCGAAAAGAGAGGCACGTTCCGAAGCTATACTCTGCTGGTTGACGGTAATAATATTTGCTTTAAAAACTGCATTTTCGAGAACACCGCAGGCCCAGGAAAAGAGGTTGGACAGGCTATCGCTCTCTACCTTGACGGTGATGGAATATCGCTTGACGGTTGTATTTTAAAAGGACATCAGGACACGCTGTTTCTTGCTCCCCTACCCGACAAGGAAATCATTCCCGGCGGATTTACAGGCCCGAAGCAGTTCACCGAAAGAGCGAGGCGAAGCTATAAATTCACCAACTGTGTGATAGAGGGTGGCGTTGACTTTATTTTCGGCGGCGCTACCGCTTATTTTGAAAATTGCGAGTTTGTAAGCGTTGAGGAGGGCTACGTTTTTGCTCCCTCCACTCCTGCCGACGTTGAGATCGGATTTGTCTGTAAGAATTGCAGATTTACCGCAAGGGAGAGTGTCGCAGATGGCTCCTGCTTTATTGCACGCCCCTGGAGAAATCACGGATACGTAAGTCTTGAGGGCTGCTATCTCGGAGAGCATATAAACCCCGAGGGCTTTAACGATTGGGATAAGGCAGAGGCGCATGAAACGGTAAGATTCTTTGAAAAAGATTCTTTTGGCCCGGGTGCCGAAGGAAAAAGACCCGACTACGTTAACCGAAAATAATGCTTTATTTTAGTAAAAAGATTCTTTTTTATTTCGACTCATAATTTTTTATGATATAAATCATTTAAAGAACGGAGACAAAAAACATGGCAGCAAAGCTCAGAGTAAAATGTCCGCATTGCGGCGAAGCAAGTAACGTATTCACCTCCAACGATCCCTGTCCCAAGTGCGGTCGTCCCCTCGGAATTCAGGAGGAGGCAAGCATCTTCATCTACCGTCAGGGCTCTCCCTACGGCATTGCAGGTGGCTTCGGTCTGTTTATCAACGGCGAGTCCTACGGCTACATAGGCAACAAGGAGCTTCTTCGTATTCCTGTTAAGTACGGAACATACAACATTCACTCGGCTGTCGGTATGAGCAGAAAGTGCCGTGACCTTCAGGTTACTGTTACCCCCGAGGTTCCCGCAGTATTCACAAAGGTTTACATCAAGCCCGGCTTCTGGGCTAACTCCTTCGTTGTGGAGTACGTTGATCCCAAGCTTTTAGATCTCTAAAACATAATCCCCGTCCTTTTTGGGACGGGGATATTTTTATTTCAGCTTGCCGAGCTTTGCTGTATTTGTAATTACTATCAACGTGGTTTCTGCATCAAGAACCTGCTCGGGATTTACGTTATGGTTAACCTTTTCTCCCTTTTTGATAGCTACAATGTTGAAGCCGTATTTTTTACGAAGATTAAGCTCAATCAGGTTTTTGCCATACCATTCCTCTCTGACGTCCATCTCAACTATGGAAATATCCTTGGAAAGAGATAGCATATCAATAAAGCCGGAGCTTAAGAGATTCTTCGCAAGACGAATGCCCGATTCGTTCTCGGGAAAAACGACCTGATCTGCGCCTACACGAAGCAGAATCTTCTGCTGCATTTCATTGGCGCATTTAGCAATAACCCATCTGACTCCTGCTTCCTTGCAGAGTGTAACCGCCATTACGCCGGCCTCAAGATTACCCGCCATACAAACGATTACGGTATCAATGCTTCCGATACCAAGGCGGGAGATGACCTCTGCATCGGTCACGTCTGCGCATTTACATACGGGCAGATATGCCGCAGCATCGTTCACTACTCTCTCCTCTATATCTACAGCAATAACCTCCATACCGTTATCAACCAGCTCTCTTGCTACCGCTATACCGTATCTTCCAAGTCCAAAGACTGCATAAGTTTTTTTAGCCTTCATAGTTATCTCCTTTATCCTATACTGATATCTTCCGTAGGCTCGGAAATCAGATTCTGACTTTCGTTTTTACGACTGAATGCCACTGCCAGCGATATTGGTCCTACCCTGCCGAAATACATAGTGGCAATAATGATAAGCTTTCCCCAGCTGTTAAGCGTGGGCGTAAAGCTTCTTGACAGACCGACGGTTGCGGTTGCGCTGACCGTTTCATATATTACGTCTAAAAAAGGCGCATCGGTGGTCGCCATAAGAAGCAGAGTGGAAACAGCGCAGATGCCAAAGAAGGATACCACTACCGACAATGCTTTATTAATCGATTCCTTGGATATTCGTCTGCCGAAAAGCGATGCGCTGTTGCGGTTTCTGATAGTCGCAAGCGCAGAGCATACAAGGACAGCCACGGTTACCGTCTTTATACCGCCCGCAGTTCCAACAGGCGAGCCGCCGATAAGCATCAGTATAATGGACAGCAAGGAAGAAGCGTTAGTAAGGTTTTCCTGCGGTACGCTAAGGAAGCCTGCAGTTCTCGTGGTGACAGACTGAAATATAGAAACCTGTATTTTATCAAACAGCGACATATTTCCTATGGTCTGCGGATTTGAATATTCGAAAATAAAGATAAGCAAAGCGCCAAGGAAAATAAGGCCTACCGTTGCAGTTATGGCTATTTTGCTGTGCAGGGTCAGATGCTTGAATACTTTCCTGTTTTTTGGCGTACGGCTCCTTATGACACGAAGCACGTCCCACCATACGATATATCCAAGTCCGCCGAGCACGATAAGAGCAGAGGTAACAAAGTTGATAAGCGGATTGGTTGCGTAATTGCAAAGGCTGTTTTCGCCGATAATATCTATACCTGCATTACAAAAGGCAGAAACAGCAGTGAATATAGAAATCCATATACCCCTTGCCCCAAAATCAGCAACGAAAACAGGCATATAGAGAACAGCGCCGATGCCCTCGACGATAAAGGTGCCGAAAAGCACATTCTTAATGAATTTGGCAAGGCCTGCCATAGTGTTCAGATTAAATGCGTCCTGGATAAGTAATCTGTCGCCGATGCCCATTTTTCTGTTAAGCAGCATCATAAGTCCCGACATAATGGTAATGATACCTAAGCCGCCTATCTGTATAAGCAGGAGAATAACTATCTGCCCGAACAGGCTCCAGGTGGAGACTGTGGTTAGAGTTACAAGTCAAGGCGGATCGTAGCCATGTCGATCTGTGAGCCAAGGAGTTGGTTTCAAGGGTTGTCTTCCTAAGACCGCTTGGCCTCCGACTT
>JAZSMV010000028.1:0-2127 GCA_045536065.1 Eubacteriales bacterium
AAATGTTCTCGTATCTTTCTTCGCCTTCGCAATGCCCGTAATTCCCAATTCTTAGAAACTGTCATCAGGAACCCGACGCATCAGGTGCGATGATATTCTTATACAATATTATAAAATTTTACGTACCAAATAACGTTAAGAATAATTCCGATGATAAGGAAAACGAGTCCCATTACAAGAATATGGCTGATCTTGCGCTCCTTCATTTCGCTGAGCTTACGAGCGCGGTAATCCTTGTACAGCTCGTGCTTCGTTCTTCCCATAGGGACAAACGCAAGCACAATATTTCTGAGAACAAAGCTAATTCCCAAAAGCGCCCCCTCGCCGCTGACAAACATCATTCCGGCAAAAAGTGTCATAAGTATGCCCGAAACGAAGAAAGCATCTGCAAGGATCGCCACGTTTACCGCTATACTGTCGGTGAAAAATCCCTTCGACCAGATAACAACAAACGCGATAATTACTTCAATTGCAAAACAAATACCATATTTTATTAACGATTCTTTATTTTCCTGTTTCACTGTTTTATCCGTCCTGTTATTTAACCATCTGCTTGTATTTTACCTCTTCCTCGTCGTTACAGTATACGAAATGTCCGGGAGTTAACTCGCGGAACGAGGGAGCATTCACCGAATAATCGTGCGCTGCGATGGGGTTATAGGGAATTCTTGTACGCTGCTTCTCATATACAGGGTCGGGCAAAGGAATTGCCGAAAGAAGCGATTTGGTATAAGGATGCAAGGGGTTCTTGAAGAGCTCGTCGGAATCGGCAAGCTCAACCATCTTACCAAAGTACATAACACCGATTCTGTCGGAGAAGTACTTAACAACCGAAAGGTCGTGCGCAATGAACATAATTGTAAGTCCAAGGCGATCTCTGAGGTCGTTAAGAAGGTTGATTACCTGCGCCTGAATAGACACGTCAAGAGCCGAGATAGGCTCGTCGGCGATGATCATCTCGGGCTGCATAACAACGGCTCTTGCGATACCTATACGCTGGCGCTGTCCACCCGAGAACTCGTGGGGATAACGGTCTGCGTGCTCGCGAACAAGTCCAACCGTCTCAAGTATATCATAAACCTTCTGGTCGATATATTCCTTGTCGGTGATGCCGTTAATAACGAGTCCCTCAGCTATAATATCACGAACAGTCATACGGGGATCAAGAGATGCGATAGGATCCTGGAAGATCATCTGTATCTGCGTGATCAGTCTGCTCTTCTTTGCCACGCGAACTCTGCTCTTGTACTCCTTAGTGAGTGCCTTAAGCTTTTCGGGATCACTCTGCGCCGCTGTAAACTTATCGGCATATTCTGCCTCAAGTGACTTTACGAGCGATTCAGAGTACTGCTTATCAACTGCCTTACTGTCGAGCTTTGCATCCTTTATAAGCGCTCTGTTTTTCTCAACGATAGACTCATACGCCTGCTTATCGATCTTGCCTGCGTCAAGGTCCTTTTTCGCCTGCTTGATAGCAACCTTATAGGAGCGGATTCCGGCGCCGATTCTCTGTCCCTTGAAGTAAACGTTACCCGAGGTAATATCATAAAGCTTGATTATAGAACGGCCAGTTGTGGTCTTTCCACATCCCGACTCACCAACAAGACCGAAGGTCTCACCCTTCTTTATCTCAAAGCTAACGTCGTCAACTGCCTTGAGGTCCTTACGTCCTAAACGGAAATACTGACAGAGGTGGTCCACTTTCAGCAATACTTCATTATTATTCTCCATGGTTGCCTCCTCTTTCTTTCATTCGTTTAATACGTTCTGTAATTATCTTGGGCATCTCAACCTTGGGTGCGTTAGGATGGAGCAACCATGTTGCTGCATAGTGCGTGGGAGAAACCTCATACATAGGAGGCTGCATCTCAAAGTCAATCTCCATTGCATATTTATTTCTTTCGGCAAACGCATCTCCAACGGGAGGATAAATCATGTTCGGGGGTGTACCGGGGATCGCATCGAGCTTCTCGTTAGTATCAAGGTCAGGCATAGAGGAAAGGAGAGCCCACGTGTAGGGATGCTGAGGATTATAGAACGGCCAGTTGTGGTCTTTCCACATCCCGACTCACCAACAAGACCGAAGGTCTCACCCTTCTTTATCTCAAAGCTAACGTCGTCAACTGC
>JAZSMV010000080.1:0-2739 GCA_045536065.1 Eubacteriales bacterium
CGACCATTTACGGACTGTACGGCGCACTTCTCTTATGGTAATTACTTACCAACCTTAGCAAGACGCTTCTTGAACTTGTCAACACGTCCGCCGGCATCTACAAACTTCTGCTTACCTGTATAGAAAGGATGGCACTTGGAGCAAATTTCAACGTTGAGATCACCCTTAACGGAATGAGTCTTAACGGTCTCGCCGCAAGCACATCTAATGGTAGCTTCTTTGCATTCGGGATGTATTCCTGCCTTCATTTTAACACCTCTTTTACATTATAGTCATTTTAATACGGCTTATTATATCATATAATTTTCAGTTTTGCAATACTTTTTTCAAAAAAATTATATCTTTTCTTCTATTTTTTTACGTAATCTACCCATTATTTTCTTCTCAAGACGTGAAATATAGCTCTGACTTATGCCCAGTGCGTCCGCAACCTCCTTCTGAGTAAGGGGCTCACGGTTTCCAAGACCGAAGCGAAGCTCTACTATTATCCTCTCCCTATCATTAAGATCGGACACGGCATTTCGTACGATTCGTCTCTCCTCGTCCTCCTCCATATCCTTTGTAACCACGTCGGAGTCGCTACCTAAAATGTCCGAGAGCAAAAGCTCGTTACCGTCCCAATCAACGCTTAAGGGCTCATCGATTGATATTTCCCTTTTGTGAGAGGTGGTTTTTCTGATAAACATTAGAATTTCATTTTCTATACATCTTGAAGCATAGGTAGCAAGCTTGATGTTTTTATCCGAATTAAAGGTGGAGATGGCCTTTACAAGTCCTACCGTTCCAATAGAGATAAGCTCCTCGATATTTGCACCAGTGTTTTCAAACCTTTTCGCTATGTAGGCAACAAGTCTCAGATTATGCTCAATTAATACGTCCCTTGCCTCCTCTGTAGCAATATTCTTTATCATTATTTCCTCTTCCTCTGCCGACAAGGGCGCAGGAAGCGTTTCGCTACCATTTATATAATATATACCGTTCTTTACGAAAAGCCTTGCAAAAAACAGCCTAATCTTAATTAACGGTGATACACGATTACCGAATTGCATTATCTAGTGCGGCAGATGGCATAAGAGCCTTATATCCGCCGAAGTCTCCTCCTTCCTTATCAATAGCAAGGGTTACACGCAGCTCCTCCGAGTGATCTCCGTCAACAAGCCTAACCGTGTCCGCCTTCACTCCCACAAGCACGTGGGTTTCACCGCCACGGGATACCGGGATAAGCCTGATGCGTTTTTTTACATTCCGTTCGAGCGAATCAATATTCGAAAGTTCAATGATATTTTCAGGCAGAATGCTTTTTGCCACATCCTTCTTGATTAATAGAATAGGACTCATATCCATCGGATCAATAGCCAGATTTCCACTGTCAACAAAGGCGGAAACAACGGCTGTATTATCAAGGAAGGATATTTCTACCTTAGCGCTTCCCTCGCTTTCGATATTAGAAAAGAATGATACAAGCATCTTAAAAACTCCTATGGACAAAAGAACTATTAATGATAGAAACAGCATCTTGCGATTTACCGCACCGCCCTCTGCATCATCAAACAGTTTTGATATATACTTATCTAGTATTCCCCATAAAAAGGATACTACTCCTCCTATCAGCGCCTCAAATATGATAAAAGCAAAAATAAATTTGACTTTTCTGCGTAAACTAACCCTTTTAGGCGCAATCAGTCCCATAATTATCAGTCCTGCTGTAGCTACTGCAAACTTTAGTATTGGGTATTCGGGAAGAAAAACAACACCGACGGCTATAAGCGCTCCAAAAACCGAGGAGATAATCAACCGTTTTATGTTTGTGGGTACCTTGGAAAAGCAGGCGGCAAAATAGAGTGACAGAAGATCAACGGTAAAATTGATTAAAAAATACACATCGACGTATAATGTCCTCATATTCCCTCACCTCTTTTCTGCAAAAATATTGTAGCACAACCGATATAAATAACTTGTCACAAAATGTTCTTAAAAAAATATTTTTTAGATAAAAAAATCACAGGAAACACGCATAAACCGTTATCCTGTGATTTTATAATATTGATCCTTGATTATTTAGCCAGCTTTTCGATAAGATCAGCCGCTCTATCTATATAATCGCCCTCAAAGAGCTCGATTACACCCTTGTCGCAAAGAGATGCAAGACTGGGATCGATGGGAAGCTTTGCAAGAACCGCCGTTGCGTGAGTAGATGCAATATCATCAATTCTGCTCTCTCCGTAGGGTCTTATAACCTTTCCGCAATCGGGACAAACTATATAGCTGTAATTTTCTACAAGGCCAAGAAGCTTAACGTTCATAAGATTCGCCATATTAACAGCCTTCTCAACTATCATAGAAACAAGCTCCTGTGGGCTGGTAACGATGATAATACCGTCAAGAGGAAGACTCTGGAATACGGTAAGAGGAACGTCGCCTGTTCCGGGAGGCATATCAACAAACATAAAGTCTACCTCGCCCCATACAACATCTGTCCAGAACTGCTTTACAACACCTGCAATTACGGGACCACGCCATACGACAGGCTTGGTCTCCTCGTCCATAAGGAGATTTACGCTCATTACCTCAATTCCTGTCTTGGAGCTGGGAGGTAACATACCAAGATCATTGCCCTCAACCGATCCGCACTTAAGTCCAAAGGACTTGGGGATAGAGGGACCCGTTATATCTGCATCAAGAATAGCTGTCTTATAGCCTCTTCTCTGCATACTTACTGCCAGCATAGAGGTTACGAGG
>JAZSMV010000047.1:0-14697 GCA_045536065.1 Eubacteriales bacterium
CCTATGGCACGAACGGAAACATTCCGTCAACGCGTATGGGAATAGCATCCTTAATTCGTGAGGAGCTGTGTCTCGCCCGTCAGTATTTCGAGGATGAGAAAAACGGAAATCAGAAGAAGGATTTTACCAAGGAGTGCTACCGGGATTTGTTTGAGGGCAGGATTCCCATAAAGGCGCACGTGCACAGAGCGGACGATATTTTTACCGCGATCCGTATAGCAAAAGAATTCGGGCTCGGCCTGACGCTTGATCATTGTACCGAGGGGCATCTCATAGCGGAGGAAATTGCCGAGAGCGGCTTCCCGGCAATCGTCGGCCCCTCGCTTGCATCCCGCAGCAAGAACGAGGTGGGGGCAGCCGATTTCAAAACTGCGGGAGTTCTCCACAAGGCCGGTGTGACTGTTGCGCTGACGACGGACCACCCCGTGTCACGAATTCAGTACCTTCCCCTATGCGCAGCGATAGCGGCAAACGAGGGGCTTGGCGAAATGGAAGCGCTCTGCGCTATAACGATTAATGCCGCGCGGATCTGCCGCGTTGATAACAGAATCGGCAGTCTTAAGGTGGGAAAGGACGCGGATATCGTCATTTATGACGGCAACCCATTGGACATCAGATCGACCCTGCGCGCAACTATTATCAACGGCGAGTTCGTGTGGGAAAATGGCGGGAAAGAGGTGAAGTTTTCGCTATCGCGGAAGTGAAGGTGCAAGCAGTGAAGTTTAGGCTGTTGCCTAAGTGAAGTTAAGTTTGCCCACTTTGCCGAAGGCAAAACTTCACTCACGAAGTGAACTTCACTATCGAAGATAACTTCACTTGCCCGTAAGGGCAAACTTAGTTAGCGTGAATACTCCGTTAAGAGTATCACGCTAAAGCCTGTCTTGGTTTTTCCAAGGCAGCCTTTTAAAACAAAAGAGCAAGAAGGAATTTTATCCGTTCTTGCTCTTTTTCTACATTAATATATATTACTTCTTGATTTCATCATAAAGCTGCTTCATGATCTCTCTTGTTCTGGACTTATGAAGCTTTACGATTCTGCGGTCATAGGTGATAAGACCGTTGGTCTCGTCCTCAACGTCGGATACCTGGGTATAAACCAGCGCACAAATACCCTTGGAGATAAGCGGCTTGATCTCCTCAAGGTAGAGCTTATCAAAGGTGTTTTCAAACTCCTCACGGCTCTCATAGGTGTTGTAGCCGTAGTTGCCCTCGCCGAAGAGGTGACCTTCAACACGGTGAGCGTAGCCACCGAATTCGCTGATTACAACAGGCATCTTGCCCGCCTTCTTAAGCTTTACCTTCTTGAAGTAAACGTGACGGGAGTCAACGTCGCTCTTTTTTCTCCAGAACCAGCCGGATGTGGCGTCATAGATTCTTGAGGGATCGTGAGCCTTTGCCTTCTCGTACATCTGATCGGCGCAGAACTGTCCCCAGCCCTCGTTGAATATGGTGTAATAAAGTACCGAGGGGAAGAAATGCAGATGATCAAGAGTGCCGATCATATCTCTCTCGAAGATACGTCTTTCCTCCTTATCCTTATGTCTGAAGAGGATAGGCAGACGCTTAAAGCCCACTGTGGGCAGGGCGGTGTCGACAAACCAGGAATAATCAGAGTTGTTTACCATATCCTGAAATACGACCATACCGTGTCTGTCGCAGAGATTATAGAATATCTCGGGCTCGATCTTTATATGCTTTCTTAACATATTAAAGCCCATTTTCTTGGTCTTTACAATATCGTCCTCATATCCACGGCTTGTGGCAGGGAGGAAAATACCGTCGGGATAATAGCCCTGGTCAAGCAGACCGTTAAAGAGATAGGGCTTGCCGTTAAGGGTAAGTCTCGGAATACCCTTGACCTTCTTTATACCGATCTCACGGAGGGCAAAGTAGCTCTCGATCTTATCCTCACCCGACTGAATGGTGAAATGATAAAGATGAGGATCCTCGGGGGTCCAGAGGTGCTTATCAACGGGAGAAATGGTGATCTCCTTGCCGTCGAACTCATAGGCTCCTCCGCCCTCAAGGGTAAGCAGCTTATGAAGCTCGCCGCCCTTCACGATGATCTTAACGTTATTTACGGTGGGAATAACCTTGATTGATTTAATATACTTCTCCGGAACCGACTCGATCCATACGGTCTGCCAGATGCCGCTTATGGGGGTGTACCACATTCCGCCTCTGTCATACTTCTGCTTGCCGTAAGGGTAGAGGCCTGAGAGATCGTCCCTTACCTTAACGTACAGCTCGTTTTCACCATCACAGACAGCCTCGGTAATATCCGCAGAGAAGGGCAGATAACCGCCGTCGTGGGATACTGCGTGAGAGCCGTTTACGTAAACCTCGCAGATGTTGTCAACTGCGCCGAAGTGAAGAATTATTCTACCCTTGTTAAAGCCCTCGGGAATAGCAAAGCGGCGTCTGTAATGGAGAACCGTTCCCTTCGGCATATTTCTCTCAATACCCGATGCAGGGCTCTCGGGAGGGAAGGGAACAAGAATTTTTTCATTATACTCGCCACACTCGTCGCTCATATTGACCGAGAGATCCCACTGTCCGTTAAGGCAGAGGTAGGAGTCACGCACCATAGAAGGACGGGGATATTCCGACCAGGGCAGCTCTCTGTTCATCTCTTCCATATATTCTGTTGTCAGGGAAGTGTACTTGTATTCACTCATATCAGATCCTCGCTAAAAAACTTTTTCTGTTCAATATAATATTTTATCATTTACATAAAGAAAATACAATAGCTTTTTGCTAATAATTAGCCAAATTTTGCCGAAATTTATTGACAATTAACAAAAACACGGTCTAATTTTCTAACTCTTATATTATTTAAAATAATATAAAATTATTGAAAAAAAGGTCGTCTTGTGGTAAAATATATACTGTTGAGTTATTTAATTTTGACTAAACATGGAAGGGATGTGATAATTTTGTTCAGAGAAGGCTTTGATAACGACAAATACAGAAAGCTTCAATCTCAGAAGATCAAGGAGCGCATTTCACTCTTTGGCGAGCGACTTTACCTTGAATTTGGCGGAAAAATATTCGACGATTTCCACGCCTCACGTGTTCTCCCGGGCTTTGCTCCCGACAGTAAGATAAAGATGCTGGCAGAGCTTCGTGACGAGGCGGAGATTATCGTTTCCATAAATGCAGAGGATATAGAGAAAAATAAGGTCAGGGGAGATCTTGGCATCACCTACGACCACGACGTTTTAAGGCACATTGACGCCTTCCGTGGCTACGGTCTGTTTGTCAGCGCCGTTGTTATGACCAGATACACCTCCAGTCCTGCCGCTGAGGCATTTAAAAAGAAGCTTGAAAATCTTGGACTTAAGGTTTATAAGCATTACGATATTGCAGGCTATCCCCATAACGTTCCGCTTATTCTCTCCGAGGGCGGCTTTGGCAGAAACGAGTACGTTGAGGCGACCCGCTCGGTCGTAGTGGTTACCGCACCCGGACCCGGCTCGGGAAAGATGGCGACCTGCCTCTCCCAGATCTATCACGAGAGCAAGATGGGACGCAAGTCGGGATATGCGAAGTTCGAGACCTTCCCGGTGTGGAATCTTCCTCTCGGACATCCCGTTAACCTGGCTTATGAGGCTGCCACAGCCGACCTTGCCGACGTTAATATGATAGACCCCTTCCACCTTGAGGCATACGGCAGCCTTGCGGTGAATTATAACAGAGACGTTGAGGTATTTCCCGTTCTCCGCTCTATGCTTAAGGGTATTCTCGGTGAATGTCCCTATAAGTCGCCTACCGATATGGGAGTTAATATGGCAGGGCACTGCATTGTTGACGATTCTGCGATATGCGATGCGGCAAAGCAGGAGATCATCAGAAGATACTACAACGCCCTCTGTGACAGAAGAAAGGGCAACAGCAACGATGCCGAGATCGAGAAGCTTGAGCTGCTTATGCAGAAGGTTTCCGCATCTGTGGACGTTGACAGAAAATGCGTTGCCTCTGCTAAGGATAAGGCGGAGCAGACAGGTGCTCCCGCAGTTGCCATTGAGCTTAACGACGGCAGGATAGTGACAGGTAAGACCAGCTCGCTTCTGGGTGCATCGAGCGCCGCACTTCTGAATGCTATCAAGGCGGTTGCAGGCATTCCCGACGGTATCGACGTTATTTCTCCCGAGGTAATTGAGCCTATTCAGAAGCTTAAGACCGCATATCTCGGTAACCACAACCCCAGATTGCACACCGACGAGGTGCTTGTAGCTCTGTCGGTCTCTGCGGTAAACAACCCCTGCGCAAAGATGGCGTTTGAGGCTATCCCAAGACTCAGATACGCAGAGGTACATTCTACGGTTATTCTCTCGCAGATAGATGCTTTTACCTTCCGTAAGCTTGGTATGAATCTCTCCTGCGAGCCGCAATATCAAACCAAAAAGCTGTTCCACGGCTAAAAATCAAAGCCGATTTAACGGCTAAGAAAGGAAATTTCTATTATGGAATTCAGTATTAATCACCCTATACTGTACGTGTTGGTTGGCGTGATCATCCTCGCCGTTCTCGGCCAGTCCGTATACTTCCTCTTAAAGTCTGTAAGACATGCGAAAAAGTCTAATATGGATATGACCAAGATCAGAAAGACCATCATCACAGCAGCTATTTTTACCATTGCACCTGCGGTATCCATAGTTGTTACCGTTGTTACACTTGCAAAGTCGCTTGGTATTCCGCTTCCTTGGCTCAGACTTTCGGTAGTAGGCTCGCTCTCCTATGAGGCTATCGCCGCTGCTAACTCTGCCAGCGGTATGGGTACCACCCTCTCCCAGCTTGGCGAGAATATGACCGCATCTCAGTATGTTACCATTGCACTTGTTATGACTATCTCCATTATGGTAGGTATCTGGCTTGTTCCCGTTGTTGCAAAGAAGTATCAGAACGGTCTTGTTAAGTTTGAGAACAAGGACAAGAAGTGGTCTGACATTCTTCAGAACTCACTCTTTATCGGTATGATAAGTGCTTTCGTAGGCTTTGTTTTCTGCGATGTAAGCCGTCTTTGGAGCGAGGGTGCAAGATCCGTAACCGAAACCGATCCTCAGACCGGTGAGAAGATCACAAAGATCTTTACCTCTACCTCGGGTCTTGTTCCCGTAATCGTAATGGCTACAAGTGCTATCCTTATGTGCATCTGCGGTCTGCTTATTAACAAGCTTAAGTGGAAGTGGCTCAACGACTACGCTCTTCCTATCTGTATGATTATCGGTATGGCAGTTGCTATTCCCGTTACCGCTTGGCTTGGTATGGAGGTGAAGTAATATGAAGAATAAGAATAATCTTACATATATTGATACCGTTCACCGTGACGGTACTATCTGGAACCTCTCTATGATGGTTCTCCTTCTTCTGTTTCCCATAGCAGTATGGATCATCTTCGGTGAGGGTCCCGATTGGCAGGGACTGGGTCTTGGCCTTGTTGCTACCGCACCTATGTATTGGGCTGTTGGTATCGTTGAGGTTATCACCTTTATTCCTATGCTTGGTGCAGGCGGCTCTTACCTTTCCTTCGTAACAGGTAACATCTCTAACCTTAAGCTTCCTTGCGCTATCAACGCACTTGAGAATGCTAAGGTTGATGCAAAGAGCGAGGAGGGTGAGGTTATCTCCACCATCGCAATCGCAGTTTCCTCTATCGTTACAACTCTTATCGTTGCTCTCGGCGTGCTTCTTATCGCCGTAACTCCTATCAGCAAGCTCCTTGAGAACGAGGCTCTTACTCCTGCCTTCGACCAGATGCTTCCCGCACTCTTCGGAGCCCTTGGCGTTGCTCTTATTTCTAAGAACTGGAAGATCGCAGTAGCTCCCATTATCCTTATGCTTATCCTCTTCATCTTCGTTCCTGCGCTTGACTCGGGAATGGTTGGTATTATGGTGCCCGTAGGCGTTATCTTTACCATTGCATTCTCAAGACTTCTTTATAAGAAGGGAATTATTTAATTATGTGGGCTATTCCTGTTGTATCTGTTTTAGTTATTTTCATTTTAATTATCGCTATCCGCACCATTCGCTTTAAGCCTCGTGAGCAGGCCGCTAGTGCAGTTGCTCCCGTATACGTAAACGGCGATAAGGCAACGGGCGATCTTGCCGAGATGATCAAGTGTAAGACCATCTCTCACAGAGATCAGTCGCTTGATGACGCTGCCGAGTTTGAGAAGTTTGAGAAGCTTCTGCCCACCCTTTTCCCTAAGGTTTTTGAGAAATGCCATTTTGAAAAGGTTGGCGACCGTGGACTTCTCTTTAAATGGAGCGGTAAATCTTCTGATGCTCCCAGCGTATTTATGTCCCACTACGACGTAGTAAGTCTTGATGAGGCCGATTGGGAGAAGCCCGCCTTTGAGGGTATCGTTGAGAACGGTGTTCTCTGGGGACGTGGCACTCTTGATACCAAGGGTACGCTGAACGGCGTTCTCCAGGCTGCCGAAACTCTTATCGGCGAGGGCTTTGTTCCCGAGCACGATATTTACTTTGCCTTTGGCGGTAACGAGGAGGTAAACG
The DNA here is from genome assembly GCA_045536065.1 of Eubacteriales bacterium. Classification (GTDB taxonomy): domain Bacteria; phylum Bacillota; class Clostridia; order Oscillospirales; family CAG-272; genus UBA1740. The sequence goes on from JAZSMV010000047.1 coordinate 6,520, forward strand.
GTGACGGCTCAAAGGGTATCGTCGAGCTCTTCCGTGAGCGTGGCATCACACCCGGCCTTGTGCTTGACGAGGGCGGTGCGGTTTGCACAGGCGTATTCCCCGGTGTAAAGCAGCCTATCGCACTTATCGGTACGGGCGAGAAGGGTCAGCTTAATATCAGATATACCGTTAAGGGTGGCGGCGGACATTCCTCCTCTCCCAAGGCGGGCGGCCCTGTTGCCAGACTTTCCAAGGCCTGTCTTAACGTAGAGAAGGCTACCTTCAAGTACACCCTTCCTACACCTACCGCACAGCTCTTTGACACTGCGGGCAGACATTCCACACTTCTATACAGAATTCTCTTTGCTAACCTCTGGTGCTTCTCTCCCGTGCTTTCGCTTTATGCGAAGCTCTCGGGCGGCGAGTTCAATGCAGTTGTGCGTACCACCACCGCATTTACTCAGATGACAGGCTCCCAGGGCGAAAACGTTATTCCCGCTCACGCAACTATGGTTTCCAATCACCGTATTATCCCCGGCGAGAACGTTGAGTCTGTTGTTGCTCACGTTAAGAAGGCTGTGGATGACGAGAAGGTTGACGTCAGCGTTATCAACGGCATCAACCCCTCGGTTATCTCGGTAACCGATTGCGAGGCATACGAGCGTGTTCGCTCCACCGTTGCGGAGACCTGGCAGGATGCCATCGTTTCTCCCTATCTTATGGTGGCAGGCTCCGACTCCCGTCATTGGGGCGCAATATCCGACAAGGTTTATCGCTTCTCGGCTATGGCACTCTCCAAGGAGGAGCGTGGTATGATCCACGGCAACAACGAGCGTATTCCTCTTGAGACTATCTCAAGAACCGTTGAGTTCTATATCAGAATAATGAGGAAATCCTAAGCTTAAGGATTTATATAGGGCTGAATTATTTTAGAGCAGAAATTGTCGTTTGCGACCGAAGACGTAGTTGCCTACGGCGAGAGTTCAGCAAACGGCAATAGAACAAAAAATAATAAAAAAGAGAAAACCGCAGGTTTTAACCTTGTTTTCTCAAAAAAATATTTAAGGCAGAGGCACTTATTATAAAGAACCTCTGCCTTTTTGTTCGTTTATGCCTAAAATAATCAGCCCTTGCGAAGCTCCCAAAAGGCAACCGCCCCAGCCGCCGCCACGTTCAGTGAGTCAACGCCGTGCTTCATAGGAATTCTGACGGTATAGTCACAGCCTGCGATAGTGCTTTTACTCAGTCCGTCACCCTCGGTGCCGAGAATGATAGCCAGCCTCTCCTCGCTCTTAAGAGTAGGATCGTCAATGCTCACCGATTTGTCGGTCAGAGCCATTGCCACCGTCTTAAAGCCAAGAGCGTTCAGCCTCTTCATTCCGTTCTCGGGCCAGTCCGCAGGCGTGTCGCCGATTTTAGTCCAGGGAACGAGGAACACCGTTCCCATACTCACTCTTACAGCCCTGCGGCAGAGGGGATCACAGCAGGTGGGAGTAACCAGCACCGCATCAATTCCAAGCGCCGCCGCCGAGCGGAATAGTGCGCCAATATTGGTGGAATCCGCCACCGCCTCAAGCACCGCCACACGTCTTGCATCACGTAGAAGCTCCTCAAGGTCGGGCAGAGCAGGGCGCTTCATGGCACAGAGTGCGCCTCTTGTCAGCTCAAAGCCGGTCATTTTAGTCAGCAGCTCTCTGTCGGCTGTATATACGGGAATATCCCCGCATTTCTCAATGATTTTCTCCACCGCACCGCCAAGCAGCCTTTCGTCTGTCAGCAGTGACACAGGCTCACAACCGCCCTGCATCGCCACCTCGATAACGGTAGGGCTCTCTGCGATAAATATGCCCTTCTCGGGCTCAAGCTTATTTCGAAGCTGTGCGCCTGTCAGCCTGACGTACACGTCAAGGGCAGGGTCAGAAAAGTCGGTTATGTGAATTATGTTTGCCATATTTTGCTCCTTTGTTAAAATCACGCCGATAGGCGTGGATATCATCATTGCGAAAGTAATGCAACCTGCGGTTGATGATATACTCGCTTTGGCGAGATGATATGCCATTGCTTTCGCAATGGATAAAAAATCCAAGTCAAATGACTTGGATTTTTGGCCTGCCTGATAGGATTCGAACCTACGATCTTGCGAGTCGGAGTCGCATGCGTTATCCAGCTACGCTACAAGCAGTGATTTACTTGATTATTTTACCATTTTTATATCTCAATGTCAATATAAATCAGCTAAATCTTTTCTTTACTTGCAAAACGATCTCAATTGTGTTATAATACATTTGTCAAACATTTTCGTTTTTTGTCAAAAGGAGGCACTATGAATATTCTTGTCATCAACGGCAGCCCAAAGGGCAAGTACAGTATTACTCTGCAGACCGTTCGCTATCTCGAGCGCAAATTCCCCGAGCATAGCTTTACCGTGCTGAACGCAGGTCAGACCATCAGAGCTATCGAGAAGGATTTTTCAAAGTCCCGTGAGCTTCTTTCCTCTGCCGATGCTATACTTTTCTCCTATCCCGTATACACCTTTATTGCACCCTGTCAGCTTCATCGCTTTATTGAGCTTCTCAAGGCGGACGGCGTGGATATAAGCGGCAAATTTGCCACCCAGATCACCACCTCAAAGCACTTTTACGACATCACCGCCCATAAATACGTGGAGGACAACTGCCACGACCTTGGCCTTCGCTATGTGAAGGGACTTTCGGCGGATATGGACGATCTGCTTAAGGAGGAGGGCAGAGAGGTTGCGGAGAAGTTCTTCGCTCACTTCCTCTGGTGCTGTGAGAAGGGTATTTTTGAAGCAAAGCCCGACAGAAAATCTAACTACACTCAGCATACAGCCACCCCCTGCGACAGTGTCAGCAAGGAGGGGCGTGACGTTGTAATTATCACCGACAATACCGACGAAAATTCAAATCTTGCCCGTATGATAGACCGCTTCCGTGCGGCGCTGCCTTACGAGAGCAGAGTAGTGAATATCGCCGAATATCCCTTCAGTGGAGGCTGTCTTGGTTGCTTTAACTGTGCCACCACAGGTAAGTGTGTTTATAAGGACGGCTTTGACGATTTCCTTCGCAACAACATTCAGAATGCCGATTCCATAGTTTATGCTTTCAGCATCAGGGATCACTCTATGGGCTCCCGCTTCAAGATGTACGACGACCGCAATTTCTGTAACGGTCACCGCACCGTAACCGTTGGTATACCTGTGTGCTATCTTGTTTCGGGCGAGCTTTCTTGTGAGGAAAATCTTCGCAACATAATTGAAGCCAGGGCAGAGGTGGGGCATAACTTCCTTGCAGGAGTTGCCACCGACGAGGGCGACGTAGACTTAGCCATCGATCAGCTTGCATCTCATCTTGACTACGCACTTAAAAACAAGTACGTTCCCACCCAGAACTTCTGGGGTATCGGTGGAATGAAGATCTTCCGTGACCTGATCTACAAGATGCGTGGTATGATGCGTGCCGACCATAAGTTCTATAAAAAGGGTGGCTACTATAAGGACTTTCCCCAGCGTGACAAGGGAACTATTATCAAGATGTACCTTGTAGGCTCGCTTCTTTCTAATGAAAAGATCAGAAAGAAAATGGGCAATGCAATGAACGACGGTATGCTTATGCCATACAATAAAATGCTCGAGAAAATGGACAAAAATTCAAAATAAACATAAAAAATGCGGCAGAATAACATCTGTCGCATTTTCTTTTGTCACAAAAGCATTAATAAATCCAATTGAGAGGAATAAGGAATGTGTATGGTGCAGTCAGTATTGCAAGGCTTAATGCCATCTTGAATCTTACGTTTCTGTCATATCCCTTGAAGGAAATTTTGTAGTTAAAGATAAAGATGAATATAGCCGAGATAAGAACTGCGATGGCAAGGTAGAGATAATCCTCACCGGGTACAGCAAGCTCAAAGACCCACATAGTCAGAAACAGAAATGCCGCACCGATAGCGTCGGAGAGGAAGCCGAGGCACCATACCTTGAAGATACTTTTCTTATACATCTTCTTCTTGAATTCCACGCCGATCAGCTTCATCGTGATCAGTATCACAAGGCTGTCGATAATAAAGTTCGCAGGCAGAACTACCACCCACGCAAGAGGAATGAACAGCAAAAACCAGATAGGGAATAGTATGTTATAAAACCTTATTTCCTTATTATTTTTCATTCTTTGGGTTCTCCTTTATATTCCACAAGAGCAATATACTCTCTGTTATAGGCACCGTATAGGATCTCGTCGGTGTCCTTGTAGCTTTCGTAATTGCCGAAAATTCTGAAGGCCTCCTCGAGCTCCACCCACCTTGGCTCAAGGCCGTTTTCTATTTCGGATCTTGTAAGCCTTCTCTCACCCTCACCCACGTATTCGCAGATAAAGTAGTGGCTCTTGAAGAAGAAGGCGTGATAGTATTCCTCGAGGGTCAGGTAATGCTCGGTAGGCTTTACTATAATGCCGCACTCCTCCTCGATCTCTCTGGCACAGCACTCCGCAAGGCTCTCGCCCGCCTCAATTCCGCCGCCGGGAATAAGATACTGATCCTTCTTTTTATAGTAGCTGAGCAGGACTTTGCCGTCCCTTACAATTATTCCACGGCAGCCCTCATAGGTCTTTTTGACCTGTGGCTCTCTGTTCCTGCCCGAGATTTCTATAATCTTCATTTTATTTCACCATAAATTCATCGATTTCTGATAATATCGCCCCGTCGCTCTGATAGTCAAAGCTGTTTGCATCAATTAACAGAGTTCTGCCGAGGCATTTTTCCTGTCTGCCTCTTTCGATATAAGTCTTAAAGCTCTCATAGCCGTCAAAGCCCGAGATATGCACGGGATGGCGGTTTTCATTCTCAATTCGGTTGACAAACCTGCGATAGAGCAGATCCACGTCGGCTTGCAGGAGAAGTGTCAGCACCTCATATCCTGCCTTTTCTGCAATCTCGTGAAGCCTTACCATCTCGCCTTCCTTGAAGTTTGCCTCTAAAATGACGTTCTTTTTTAATTTCGCCAGCTCGGAAAAGCCATAGGTCATCAGCTCCACCGTCGCTCTAGACAGCTTAAGATTTTCCTCTCTGTCAGAAAAGCCCACGGTGTCGCCAAGCACCTCCTTGATCTTGTCCTTATACATCACCACAGCATCATATCTTCCCGAAAGTATACCTGCAAATCTGGATTTACCCGTGGCAAGATCACCTGTAATTAATAGTAGTTTTTTCATATTTTTATCTTATCATATTATCTACAAAATCACTGTCCCTTGCGGTAAGTTCAACCCAAGCGGGCTTGAAGCCGCATTTTATTGCATTTCTTACAGAAATCACGTTTGACCATGCCGCACAGTAAAAGGGAACTTTGCCAAGCTTTATTATTTCCAATGCCAATCGGCTCGTCAGGGCAGCTGCAACCCCCTGACATCTGTATTCAGGTAGCACATCAACACCTATTTGATACATATCCTCGCAATCGGCAGAGCAACCTGCAAGGCCAATAAGCTGATCACCGTCATATGCTCCAACTGCAAGCACGTCAAGATATGCTCTATCCTTGCATAGGGCATTAGACCATTTATCGGTGTAAAGACCGGAAAAATCTTCTCTATGCAATATGCGTGTTTCATAATCACAGGGCAACTTACAAAGTTTATTTACATCGGGCAAAAAATACTCTGCCATAAAGCAGACCTTGTAATTGAATTTTGCCAAAGCTTCGTTTAGTGCAATAATGCTTGGTGACTCAAAGCAACGGTAGGAGGGATATTTTTCAATATATTCTTTGACAGTTTCTTTCATTCTTGGACTTGCCTGTGCTACAATATTACTTCCGTAAGAAACGAGGTCGCATTCAAAGGGCAGGGGAAGGTAAGCTCTTGCTTTATCATTCTTTTTAGAAAGAACTACTTTGTTTTCTCCTGAGACAAAGTCCTCGGGATCGCATCCGCAATCATAAGCTGACTGTTTGAGAGCAATCTGCCATATTTGTTCGTTTGTTATCATTTCTTCATCTCCATATAGGGAAGGATCTCAAAGCCGTTCTTCTTATAAACGTGAATAGCTCTTTCGTTTTCCTCCTCAACCTCAAGGCGTACTATTGCCTCGGGATATTTCTTGCTTATAAGATCGAAAAATCTGCTTCCGATGCCTCTGTCACGGAAATTTTCCTTTAAGTAGATATCCTCAACCCATATACAAGGCTTGCCAAATTCGGTGGAAAAGCTTTTTGCCACCATTCCGTAGCCCACGGTTTTACCTGAAATCTCGAAAATATAGCCTTCAAGATAGGGCGATGTGCCGATGCAATTGTCAAAATCTGCACCGAATATTTCCTCCGAGCCATTTGACAGCACCGCAGGCGATGCGTAAAATACACGCATCATTTCTATAACCTCGGTGCGGTCGCCTTCCTCCATGCTTCTGATAAGTATTTCCATTTATATTTCCTCGTCAGGCTTCTGCCCATCGTGGGCAAGCCACTTGCATTCGCTGATCTCAAAATCTGTAAAAGTAGCCTTGAAGGATGACTCCTCGGGACTGCAGGCATAAATGCCAAAGCGGACAGCTCCACCACCCAAAAACATATGGCACACACGCATCTGCCTGAATGTGATTCCGTCGTCGGAGCACTCAATAAGGTAGTCATCCTCTCTGCGACTCAGCCTGTACCACATAGACTTTATAGATGCATCTATCTCGGTGGTCGCCCAGTCGGAATAACCGTTGTTAGTCACCACGCTTCCCAGATGCTGAAAGCTCTCGTTTTCATATTCAATAGACGCCTTAAGCCAGTTCTCGCTGTCGAGATACATAATTATACCGCACTGATCAAATCTCTGCTTTGAGTCAAACTCGGTCTTGACGGTAAAGGAAAAATACTTCTCCTCACTGCTGATCTGCAGGGCAGGGGCATTGTCGTTTCTGAAATGATAGTAGGTCCTTTGCCAGAGATCTGTATGAGGCTGGGTAATTATCTCGATCTTGTTCTCCCTTATGGAGTATTCCTTCGGTTCTTTTACCCATTTTAAAGAACTGACGTCAAAGCTCATTTTGTAACCTCGTAGCCACCAACAACCTAAATCGAATACGTTTTGAGAGGCGGATTTTTCGAAATAATGCGCCAAAACTCCTTGTAATATCCGCATATTACTGCGTCATTTCGGCTTTTCTTACAAAAAATACGCTCTCTCAAAATCTGCAGACCTGAGGTCAATAGAAATTTGATGATTTTTGCGGAATTTGAGTGAAGCAAAGTGTGGACTTTGCAAGCGAGAATTTTGCGAAAAGCACAGATTTATATGGCTTCAGGCGTGTTCGCTTTAGGTTGTTGGAGGCTAAGGCTCTTGCTAAAAAGTATAACGGCATAGCCTGCGAGGAAAATTATCACGATGCCCTTCTGCCAAGGCTTGATAACAGAGAGTTCCCGAATCTGTGCTACACCAGAGATTTAAAGGATTTTCGTGATTTTATCAGGAGAACGCCCGACGAGTACGAAAAATGGATCCTTGGTGTTTCGAGGGAGTGCGAAATTCTTGAGCTCAGGATACTCGACGAGCTTTCAAAAAGTGACAAGCCGATTTTTGTCGACACTAATATATCCATAGAAACGCTTAAAGAAATATCCGACGAGGATCACGTACTGATAATGCTTGCGGACAGGGAAGTATCGGTTAATCTTTTCTTCAACAGACCCGATAAGGAAAAGCAGTTTTTATACCGTCTGCTTATGGAGGAAGAAAATCCCGAGGCGGCAATGGACAACTTCAGAGAGTGCCTTAAAAGAGTAAATTCCCCTGAAAATTACAATGCCTTTATTAACTCGGGCTTTAAGGTTATTCTGCGTGATGAAGGCAGAGCGCCAGAGCAGACCTTGACTATGGCGGAGGAGATGCTCGGCTTAATAGCCGAAGATAATACTTATAATAGATAGATTTATTAAAATATAAGACAGAAGTTACAAGGCTTCTGTCTTTTTGTATAACGAAAACCACGCTAAGCCTGCGTGATTGAAAAGAGGCTAATGCCGATGAGCAGAAAACGAACAAAAAGTGAGCGAAGAATGATTTATGTGGAAGGCTCCCCTGTGTAAAGGGAGCTGTCAGCAAAGCTGACTGAGGGATTGTTCTGTAAGTCTTTATGTTTCTTACAATCCCACCGTCATTTTCTTGCGAAAATGCCACCTCCCTTTACACAAGGGAGGCT
>JAZSMV010000125.1:0-2728 GCA_045536065.1 Eubacteriales bacterium
TTATGAAGCGCGACGTGGATTATATAGTTAAAGACGGAAGCGTTATCATCGTTGATACCTTCACCGGCCGTCTTATGCCCGGCCGTAGATACAACGATGGCTTGCATCAGGCTATTGAGGCCAAGGAAGGCGTTAACGTTCAGCGTGAGTCGCGCACTATTGCGACAATTACCTTCCAGAACTACTTCCGTATGTACGGAAAGCTGTCGGGTATGACAGGTACGGCGCTTACCGAGGAGGACGAGTTCAAGACAATTTACGCCCTTGACGTAGTTGAGGTTCCCACAAACAAGCCTATGATCAGAATAGACCAGAACGACTCGGTTTACACCACCTACCGTGGCAAGATCAACGCCATCGTAGAGCAGATCAAGGCATGCCGTGAAAAGGGTCAGCCTGTGCTTGTGGGTACTGTATCCATTGATAAATCCGAGGAGCTTTCCGCCGTTCTTAAGAAGGCGGGTATCCCACATACCGTGCTTAACGCAAAGCATCACGAAAAGGAGGCCGAGATCGTTGCTCAGGCAGGTCGATTCGGCTCGGTTACCATTTCTACCAACATGGCAGGACGTGGTACCGATATTATGCTCGGCGGTAACCCTGAATACATGGCTAAGGCAGAGATGCGTAAAGCCGGTATTGAAGAGGGGCTTATCGCTATGGCGACCAGCTCTGCGCCCTCCGAGGACGAGGCTGTTAATGAGGCGAGAGCAATGTACCGTGAGCTTTATACAAAGCACCGTGAGGCTATCGCTCCCGAGGCTAACCGTGTAAGAGAGGCGGGCGGTCTTTATATTCTCGGTACCGAGCGTCACGAATCCAGACGTATCGACAACCAGCTGAGAGGCCGTTCCGGACGTCAGGGTGACCCCGGTGAGTCCAGATTCTACCTCTCCCTTGAGGACGATCTTATGCGTCTGTTCGGCTCCGACCGTATTGGAGAAATGTGCAAGAGAATGGGTGTTGACGAGAATATGCCCATTGACGCAAGAATTCTCTCCGGCTCTATTGAAAATGCCCAGAAGAAGATAGAGGACAACAACTTCAACCGCAGAAAGAACGTTCTTACCTACGACGACGTTATGAACCAGCAGAGAAACGTTATTTATCAGCAGCGTGGCGAGGTTCTGATGGGCGATAACGTTCAGGATAAGATTATCTCTATGATCAGACAGTCGGTTGAGGAGACCTTTGACTTCTGCTTCAGTCACGAGTCGCCCGAGGCATGGAACTTTGACGAGTTCAAAAACCATTATCTCGGTCTTATTACCGATAAGAAGAACTTTAACTATACTCCCGAGGAGCTTGCGGAAATCGACAAGGATGCCTGGAAGGAGGAGCTTGTTGAGCGTGCTCTTGAGATCTACAGATCGAAGGATGCTCTCTTTGCCTCCCTGCCCGGTCTTAAGCCCGACGCTATGCGTGAGGTTGAAAAAGTTATCCTGCTCCAGAACGTAGATAAGAAGTGGATGGATCACCTTGAGACTATGGATGAGCTTAAGGAATACGTAGGTCTTAACTCCTACGCACAGAGAGACCCCGTTGCTATCTACCGTATTCAGGGTGCTGATCTCTTTGACCAGATGGTTGACGACATCAAGGAGGACACCGTAAGACAGATTCTGTCGGTAGTTCCCAAGCCCCAGGCAACCGAGAGAGTTCAGGTTGCGAAGCCTACCTCCGAGGGCTTTGGCGGTGGAAAGTCTGTCGTAAGAAAGCCCGTAGTGGTTAAGAAGGTCGGCAGAAACGACCCCTGCCCCTGCGGAAGCGGTAAGAAATATAAAAAGTGCTGCGGTCAGAACGAGGTCGCAGACAAGGACTGATAAGAGCCTATAATTTATCAATTTGAAAGGTGCTTTTTATGGCAAGATCAATAGTTGAAAAGGTGATTGCAATTGCCACGACGGTATTTGTAATACTGCTTGGCATTGCATTCATAGTTTGCACAGCGCATCTCTATTTCACCGGCGGTGAGGATCCCTATTCGAGAGAACGTGTGGGCGGATATCTGCTTACACTTTTGCCTCTCTCTATCATAACCATAGGACACGTGATAGCCGGAATTGTAATTAAAATAATTCGCACAAGAAATGACGACGAGCTTTCATCTCGCACTCATTCCGAGCTGCTTGAGAGCTTCAGCAGTCGATACGCTCCCGACGCATTCGGTGGCGAGGCAGGCGTTATCATTGCGAAGGAAAGAAGCAACAGAAAAATCTTCAAGTATATCGCTTATGCGTTCTCTGCCCTGATTTTTGTGCTTGTTTTAGTATATATTTGCTTTTTCGCAGAGTTCACCGTTGACAATCTCAACGCCGACGTGGTAGCAGCCTTCGTGGTTGCGTTGCCCCTCTGCGTTATTGCCGTGGGCATACACGTTCCGAGAATTTACCTTGCTGAGAGTAGCTGTAAAAGAGAGCTTGAGGCGATGAAATTCTATATCAAGGAAAACGGCACTCCCGCCACCGTCAAGAAGGACAAGCCGACCAAAAAGTTTGATTATATGATCATAGCTAAGGCCGGTGTAGCCTGCATCGCCATCGCCTTCATCATACTCGGTGTAGTGAACGGCGGTATGAAGGACGTGCTTGCAAAGGCGGTAAAAATCTGTACGGAGTGTATAGGACTTGGCTGATATGAAAAACGTGATTTTAAAAATAAAGAATTGGTGGGCTGCCCACGCACCTACAAAGAGAAGGCTCATTCAGCTTTACTCTGCCCTGTTGTT
>JAZSMV010000074.1:0-6074 GCA_045536065.1 Eubacteriales bacterium
GTAAGAAACATAAAGACTTACAGAACAATCCCTCAGTCAGCTTTGCTGACAGCTCCCTTTACACAAGGGAGCCTTCCACATAAATCATTCTTCGCTCTCTTTTTGTTCGTTTTCTGCTCATCGGCATTAGCCTCTTTTCAATCACGCAGGCTTAGCGTGGTTTTCGTTATACAACAAAAAGACCTCCCGCTAGGAGGTCTTTTTTTCATTAATCGTCGATTTTCTCGATAACAACCGCGTTTCCATTCGCAGTTACGCATATAATGTAGGGCTCGTAAAGTGTTCCACCACCTAAGTTGGCAGTTTCAGGTTCAAGGGTAATATAGTCAAAATCAACTCCCACAACAGCATTACAACCAAGGTCGTAAGCCGCCTCTTTAAGTTCCTTAAGTGCCTGTCTACGAATCTGAACGAGTGCTTGGGTAAGATTCTCACCATTCTTTCCGCCGAAAACACCAGAACGAGGAATTTGAGTAGCATCGTCGCCGGAAATATATCCGGAGTATTTTACAATTTTATATCCGTCAAATGCAAATCCTGAGGAAATCAGCATACGAGACATAGCAACCTGTTTTTCCTCTTCTGCCCTTTTCTCTTCTGCGATTCGTGCCTCTCTTTCGGCACGACGCTCCTGCTCTTTTTTCTTTCGATCAGCTTCATACTGACGAAATTCTGTAACATATGATTCAACTTTAGCATCATCAACGCTTACACTAATCAGCCCTTCGTTGTAGGTCTTTCGAGTGTTTCTGAGGAATGCTTCAAAGCTATCCCTATCAATACCATATTGACTAGCAATTTCTTTTGTTTTCATAATGTCCTCCTAAATATGTATTTAAAGATATTTCAAGGCTTCTTTATTGGTAGGATCAATATCCAAAATTAAATTTGCATATTTTCTTGCGTTCTTTGGCTCGTTACGACATTTTTGAAGCAATCTATCTACGTCAGAATTAAGAGATCTTCCCATTGTCTGTTGAGGAATATCGGTTGATTCGATAGCGAATTTTGACCCACAATATTCGCATATCATAAAACCGTTTTTCTCTTTCAATTCGTTTGCCCCACAATTGATACAGTTAAGTATTTTCATAAAATATATACCACCGTTTTTTAATATAAAATATTTATTTTTGTGAATTATACTATAACTCTTAAACGTTAAAATAATTTTAACATATTCAAAAAAATTTGTCAATATTACACGATGAAACATTTCCCTTTGTGGAATAAATTTTAGCTAAATCAGTTTTTGCAAAAAGACAAATATTCTCTTGTATGGGGAAGTTTATTTTGCGTTTTCCTTGTATGTCAATAAGAAAAAACTTACGAATCAAGGAGAGATAGGGTAATTTGTTAAAAATATAACAAAGACCCTGCCAAAATAAAATTATCTTTATGCACTCTGCCAATTTACTTTTTGTAAGTGTTGTGCTACAATATAATCGCAGTTGTTAAAATTTTAACAATGCAGTTTTTTATCAATGAGTTTTTTGGTTGGACAAGAAAAGACAAGACCATAAAATCCATCATTACGTTGATTACAATTACCCCTTAGGAGAATATATTATGGAAATAAACACAGAAATGATCGTAAACAGTGTAGAGAGCCTTGAGGCCGCTATGGAGCGCATCAGAGAGGCGCAGAGAATTTTTGCCACCTACTCCCAGGAGCAGGTTGACAGGATCTTTCTCGCTGCGGCATCTGCCGCCGATAGAGCGAGAATCAGCCTTGCAAAGCAGGCTGTAGCCGAGACGGGCATGGGTATCGTCGAGGACAAGGTTATCAAAAACCACTATGCCGCAGAGTATATCTACAATGCCTACAAGGATACCAAGACCTGCGGTGTTATCAAAGAGGACAAGACCTACGGCATCAAGAAGATAGCCGAGCCTATCGGTGTTATTGCGGCGGTTATTCCCACCACCAACCCCACCTCTACTGCGATCTTCAAGACCCTTATCGCCCTTAAGACCAGAAACGGAATTATCATCAGCCCCCACCCCAGAGCAAAGAACTCTACCATTGCGGCGGCGAGGGTTGTGCTTGAGGCGGCTGTTAAGGCAGGCGCTCCCGAGGGAATTATCGGCTGGATAGACGCTCCCTCTCTTGATATGACCAATACGGTTATGAAGGAGGCTGACATCATCCTTGCCACCGGCGGTCCCGGAATGGTAAAGAGCGCATATTCCTCCGGCAAGCCTGCAATCGGCGTTGGCGCAGGAAACACTCCCGCAATCATAGACGACAGCGCAGATATTCGCCTGGCGGTAAACTCGGTGATCCACTCCAAGACCTTTGACAACGGTATGATCTGCGCATCCGAGCAGTCGGTTATCGTTCTCGAGGGAGTCTACGAGGCGGTGAAGGAGGAGTTTGCCGACAGAGGCTGTTACTTCCTCTACGGCGAGGAGCTTGACAAGGTCAGAAGCACCATTATCATAAACGGCTCTCTCAACGCAAGGATCGTTGGACAGAGCGCATATAATATTGCCGCACTCTCGGGAGTTGAGGTTCCCGAGGGAACTAAGATCCTTATCGGCGAGGTTGAGAGCGTGGATATTTCCGAGGAGTTTGCTCACGAGAAGCTCTCTCCCGTTCTGGCAATGTATAAGGCAAAGAGCTTTGAGGATGCTCTTGACAAGGCGGACAGACTTGTAGCCGACGGCGGATACGGTCACACCTCTGCGATCTATCTTAACGAGGTAAGCGAAAGAGAGAAGCTTGACCGCTTTGCAGCAAGAATGAAGACCTGCCGTATACTTCTTAACACCCCTGCCGCACAGGGCGGTATCGGTGACCTCTACAACTTCCGTCTTGCGCCCTCTCTCACCCTCGGCTGTGGCTCCTGGGGCGGAAACAGCGTATCCGAGAACGTTGGCGTAAAGCATCTTCTTAACATCAAGACCGTAGCAGAGAGGAGAGAAAATATGCTCTGGTTCAGATCTCCCGAGAAAATATATATCAAAAAGGGCTGTCTGCCCGTAGCTCTCGACGAGCTTCGCACGGTGAGAGGCTCGAAGCGTGTGTTTATCGTAACCGACGAGTTCCTTTACAGAAACGGCTACACCAAGCCCATCACCGACAAGCTTGATGAAATGGGCATCACTCACGCATCCTTCTTCGGTGTTCAGCCCGACCCCACCCTTGCAAACGCAAAGGCAGGCGCAGCGCAGATGAGCGCCTTCAAGCCCGACACCATTATCGCCCTCGGCGGCGGATCGGCTATGGATGCGGCAAAGATAATGTGGGTTCTCTACGAGCATCCCGAGGTTGACTTTATGGATATGGCGATGCGCTTTATCGACATCAGAAAGAGAGTATACACCTTCCCCAAGATGGGCGAGAAGGCATACTTTATTGCAATTCCCACCTCGGCAGGCACAGGCAGTGAGGTTACACCCTTTGCGGTTATTACCGACGAGCAGACAGGCGTTAAGTATCCCCTTGCGGACTATGAGCTTCTGCCCGATATGGCAATAATCGACACCGACTATCACATGTCGGCTCCCAAGGGACTTACCGCCGCATCGGGTATTGATGCGGTTACCCACGCACTTGAGGCTTACGTCTCCATGCTTGCCACCGACTACACAGACAGCCTGGCTATCGGCGCCCTCAAGACCATATTCGAGTATCTCCCCAGAGCCTATGAGGGAGGCGAGACCGACGTTATCGCAAGAGAAAAGATGGCAAACGCAGCCACAATGGCAGGTATGGCGTTCGCAAACGCATTCCTTGGCGTATGTCACTCTATGGCCCATAAGCTCGGTGCCTTCCACCACCTTCCCCACGGCGTTGCAAATGCGCTTATGATCGAGGAGGTGATCCGCTTCAATGCCTGCGATGCTCCCGCAAAGATGGGAACCTTCTCCCAGTACGATCATCCCAAGACTGCGGCAAGATATGCCCAGCTGGCAGATGCTCTCGGCCTTGGCGGAAGAAAGACCGAAAACAAGATCGAAAACCTTATCTCCGCTATCAACAAGCTGAAGGCAAGAGTCGGCATCAAGGGACGCATCAAGGATTACGGCGTGGATGAGAAGTACTTCCTCGAAACCCTCGACGAGATGGTTGAGCAGGCATTCGACGATCAGTGCACAGGCGCAAATCCCCGTTATCCCCTTATGAGCGAGATCAAGCAGATGTACCTTAACGCATACTACGGCAAGCACTTTACCGAGCAGGAAAAGCCCGACAGCCACCTTACCAGAGTCAGATTCGACTCGGCAAAGACGGCTATGAAAAGCAACAGAAAGGGTAAGAGAGAGGAATAAAATATGATATTTGACAATGTAATTGCAGAGAGAAAAAATAAAATAATCTACCGTGACGGTGACAGATGTATAAAGCTTTTTGATAAGGATTTCTCAAAGGCCGACGTGCTTAACGAGGCGCTGAATCAGGCGAGAGTTGAGGAAACAGGACTTAATATTCCCGGTATTATTTCGGTAAACACCGTAGACGGCAAGTGGGCGATCACCACCGACTTTATCGAGGGCAAGACCCTCTCCCAGATGATGAAGGAGGCTCCCGAGAAGAAGACCGAATATATCGATATGCTGGTGGATATTCAGCTTTCCATCCATTCGATGAAATGCCCCCTTCTCACCAAGCTTAAGGACAAGATGCACCGCAAAATATCCTCTACCTCTATTGACGCTACCGTAAGATACGAGCTTCACACCCGCCTTGAAGGTATGCCGAAGCACAATAAGCTTCTCCACGGCGATCTTTGTCCCTCTAACGTGATCATCACCGAGGACGGCACGCCCTACGTTATCGACTGGGCGCACGCAACTCAGGGCAACGCATCGGCTGATGCGGCGAGAACCTATCTTACCTTCGTGCTTTCGGGCGACAGAGAGGCGGCGGAGATCTATCTCAACTCCTTCTGTAAAAAGAGCGACACCGCAAGACAGTACGTACAGAAGTGGATGCCCATCGTTGCCGCATCCCAGTCTGTCAAGGGAAATCCCGATGAGCAACAGATTCTTATGAGCTGGGTAAACGTAGTAGATTGGCAGTAAAAATAAAGCGCTATAAAGCGGCACCACTCGGTGCCGCTTTTTTTGTCAAAAAGCAACCGATAAGCCTTAGTAATACTTGACAGCCCCGGTAATACTGTGGTAAAATATAAGTACGATGCATGGGGTAATTGCACCATTAAAAGCACTACTACAAATTATACTGTTGCGCACGCTAATCCTATTCGTTATAGAGGTTACTATTACGACGAGGGTACGAAGCTATATTACCTCAATTCCAGATACTATAACCCGCTTTGGAGAAGGTTTATCTCACCTGATGATACGGCGTATATTGATCCCGAAAATCCTATCGGACTTAACCTGTATGCTTACTGCTACAATGATCCTGTAAATTATTACGACCCTAGCGGGCATTCAACAAGCTTGATAATAGGGTTAATAGGATTAGGTATTGGTATCATTTTAGGATTAGTATATGCAACATATACCGATTATCAAGATGACGGTGACGTTAACGGTAGCATCGGTTGGCAAGCTTATGCTGGCTATGCAATGTTTGGCGGAGCAATAGGTTTTGTTATTGGTTATTATTGGCCGACAATAACATCGTTCTTTGGAAGTTCGTTTACGTTTAAATTACCTGTATTCAGTAAACTTATAGCAGGTGAGTCTTTGGCTCTTGCAGGTAGTACGACCGTAACTGTTACGGGTGCGCAAATGGTAAATGGAGCGTTAGTGGCCGGTCTTGGAATAATGTATCTGATTCCTAAGACAGGTGGAGTTCCGAATAGTGTTGTAAAACAAGGGGGGTCGAC
Source organism: Eubacteriales bacterium (assembly GCA_045536065.1). Taxonomy (GTDB): domain Bacteria; phylum Bacillota; class Clostridia; order Oscillospirales; family CAG-272; genus UBA1740. The sequence continues at coordinate 5,808 of JAZSMV010000074.1, forward strand.
AGGAACATATGATGAAAATGGCAATTTAATTTCTAGACAAGATACAACTGGAAAGCCACATTTCATTAAAGAATTAGGAGACTACTTTTTACCACATACACATGTTTATAAATGGGATTTCATTAAAGGTGCTTGGAAAATTGTAAAAAGATTTGTTTTGCCTTATTAAAAAAGGAGAAAATATAATGAGCCAAATTGCAATTATTGAAATAGAAGATGATATTATTAATCTTACAAAAATAAAAAACAAAAGCTTTGACGAAAAAA
>JAZSMV010000059.1:0-16750 GCA_045536065.1 Eubacteriales bacterium
GATAGTTGTTTGTAAGCCCGAGGATTCGCCCATGTGGTTTAACAAGCTCTGGAAGAACACCGTTGACCTCTTCCGCACTCTCGATATTCCCGTAAGAACTCTCGAGTGTTGCTCCGGCGACCTTGCTGACCTTAAGGTTAAGTCTATCGACGTTGAGGCCTGGTCTCCCAGACAGCAGAAGTACTTTGAGGTAGGCTCCTGCTCCAACCTTGGCGACGCACAGGCAAGACGTCTTAAGATTCGTGTAAAGGGTGAGGGCGGTACCTATCTTGCTCACACTCTTAACAACACAGTTGTTGCTCCTCCCAGAATGCTTATTGCCTTCCTTGAGAACAATCTTAACGCAGACGGCAGTGTAAACATTCCCGAGGCACTTCGTCCCTACATGGGCGGTGTGGATAAGATCATCCCCAAGAGATAATTAAGAGGTAATATGAAGAATATACTGATTATTGCAGGTCCCTCTGCGGTTGGCAAGACCACCATAGCTCACCGTATGCTGGAGCTTGACCCCCGCTACGAGTTTGTTCGCTCGGTGACCACAAGACCCAGAAGAGCCGACCGGTTTGACAGCGAATATATCTACATTACCGACGAGGAGTTCCGTCATCTTATCGCTACCGGCGGTGTTCTTGAGCACACCCAGTATGCAGGTAGCTTTTACGGTACACCCCGCTCGGAGATAGATCGCATCACCTCCGAGGGCAAGGTTCCTCTGCTTATTCTTGATATTAACGGCGTTACCTCCCTTTATAATAACAAGGGCGACATATGCCCCTGCGGAGTATACGTTTACGATGATATTGACGTTATGGCAGAGCGCCTTCATCAGCGCTATGCTGACGATCTTGACTCTCCCGAGACACAGAGAAGGCTTAACTCCCGTCTGAATCAGAACGTAATTGATTACAGCGAGATCCCCTCCCGTGCATCTGTGTTCTACGCCTTTATCAAGAACTGCTCCTCTGTTGACTGCTGTGCCGACACCATTGGCAGAACCTTTGACAGCTTCTGTTCAGGCACTCCCAGAGCTTCCGAGCAGATCGCCGCTATTGCAGAGCAGCTTCAGGCATCTGTAATCGATAAAAAGTAAACAAAACATTACATAAATTAATAAAAAAGACGGTTTGCTGTGTTTTTGCATGCCGTCTTTTTTGTTTTTTTATTTTTCTGATTTTCTTAAAATTCATAAAAAGGTATTGAAAAGGCGAAAAAAAGGTGCTATACTGTGAATAAATAATAAAATTTTATTTTTTAAAATCAAAAGGAGTAATGACTATGGGACTTATTAAGGCAGGCGTTGGCGCCCTTGGTGGCGTTCTGGCGGATCAGTGGAAGGAATTTTTCTATTGTGATGCAATGGATATGGATACCCTTGTAATCAAGGGCCAGAAGCGTGTTTCCGGACGTAGCTCTAACACAAAGGGCAGTGATAACATAATTTCTAACGGCTCGGGAATTGCCGTTGCCGACGGTCAGTGTATGATCATCGTAGAGCAGGGAAAGGTTGTTGAGGTTTGCGCCGAGCCCGGCGAATACACCTACGACAAGTCCACCGAGCCCTCTGTCTTCGCAGGCAAGTTCGGTAAGAGCCTTATCGACAGCTTTAAAACTATTGGCAAGCGCTTTACTTACGGCGGCGACACAGGTAAGGATCAGAGAGTTTATTACTTTAACACCAAGGAGATCATGGGCAACAAGTTCGGCACTCCCAGCCCCATTATCTTTGAGGTAATAAATAAGCGTATCGGCATGAGCCGTACCGTAAACGTGCGCTGCAACGGTGTATATTCCTACGTGATCTCCGACCCCCTTCTTTTCTATACCAAGGTTTGCGGAAACGTGGATTATGCCTTCACAAGAGATGAGATCGACGAGCAGATGAGAGCGGAGTTCGTATCCGCACTTCAGCCTGCCTTCGGCGCTCTTGCAGAAATGGAGCTTCGTCCTGCGCAGATTCCTGCCAAGGCTACCGAGCTTAAGAACGCAATGAACGAGGCTCTTCGCACCGAGTGGGTGGAGTCCCGTGGTATTACCGTTGAAAAGATCGCTCTTAACCCCATCACCCTCAATCCCGAGGATATGCAGAAGATTCGGCAGATGGAGGATGCGGCTACCCTTGGCTCCAACGCCTTTATGATGGCAGGCCGTATGACCGATGCTACCGCTTCCGCTATGGAGAATGCGGCAGCCAATGAGTCGGGCGCAATGAACGGCTTTGTTGGTCTTGGTATGGCTGGCGGAGCAATGGGCGGTGGCTTCAATGCCGCACAGAGCCTCTATAATCAGGGCATGCAGCAGCAGGCACAGCAGCAGTCTGCAGGCGGCTGGAAATGCTCCTGCGGCGCAACCGCTACGGGTAAATTCTGCTCCGAGTGCGGTCAGCCCAAGCCTCAGGGCCCCAAGTTCTGCTCTAACTGCGGCGCAGCTGCAACAGGCGGAAAGTTCTGCTCCGAGTGTGGCTCTCCCCTCTAATAACCGATCAACCGAAAAGGAGTGATATTCCTTGGTATTACATCAGTATAAGTGTCCCTGCTGCGACGGTGCCATAGAATTTGACAGCGCCTCGCAGAATATGAAGTGTCCCTATTGCGGCACCGAATTTGAGGTAGAAACTCTTAAGGCCTACGACGAGGCTATGAAGGATCAGCCCGAGGATAATATGCAGTGGAACGCTCAGGCAGGCAACGAATGGCGTGAGGGCGAGACAGACGGTCTTCGCATCTACACCTGTAACACCTGCGGCGGTGAGATCGTCGGTGACGAAACCACAGGCGCTACCGAGTGTCCCTTCTGCGGCAATCCCGTCGTTATGACGGGTCAGTTTTCGGGCGCTCTTAAGCCCGACCTTGTTATCCCCTTTAAGCTTGATAAAAAGGCCGCCAAGGAGGCGCTTAAGAATCACTATAAGGGCAAGATCCTGCTTCCCAAGGTCTTTAAGGACGAGAACAGGATCAACGAGATCAAGGGAATTTACGTTCCCTTCTGGCTCTTTGGCGCAGATGCTAACGGCTTTATCAGATACAGGGCGACAAAGGTGCGCTCCTGGAGTGACAGCAATTATCACTACACCGAAACCAGACATTACAGCGTTATCCGCTCGGGCGAGATCGGCTTTGACAACGTTCCCGTGGACGGCTCGACTAAAATGGAGAATAACCTTATGGAATCCATCGAGCCCTACGATCTTTCGGATGCGGTTGATTTCCAGACCGCCTATCTGTCTGGCTTCTTCGCCGACAAGTATGACGTCGATGCAGAGAACAGCGTAGGCAGGGCAAACGAGCGTATCAGACGAAGCACCGAGGAGGCATTTGCCTCGACCGTTATCGGCTACACTACCGTAACCCCTGTCAGCACTAATATAAGCCTCTCAAACGGCAGTGCAAAATATGCTCTTTATCCCGTTTGGCTGCTCAGCACCAAGTGGAACGGACAGAATTACACCTTTGCAATGAACGGACAGACGGGTAAATTCGTCGGCGATCTTCCTATGGATAAATCATCGTTTGTAAAATGGCTTCTCGGCATAGCGGGAATAGCGAGTGCGGTTGCCTTCGCCATCAGCTATCTGATATGGCTTTTGTAAGGAGGTGCGTGGTATGACTAAGAAAATTTTAGCATTACTTCTTGCTCTTGTGCTCCTTGCGGTAATATCTGTCACCGCATTTGCCGCCGCAGAGTCCACCTCATACAGCGATGATTACAGCGAGTATACCGAGTTCGACCTTTGGAAGAACCTTGGCATCTCTCTTGTTATAGGCGCAATAATTGGTCTTATTGCGGTTCTGATAATGAAGTCACAGCTTAAGTCTGTGAGAAAACGCTACACCGCCCACGAATACGTAAGGCCGGGTAGCACCAATATCAGACGTGCAGGCGATTTCTTCCTTTACCGCACGGTAAATAAGATCAAAAGACAGCAAAATAATTCAAATAAGTAATAATGAAAAGAGAGAACAAATCGGGTTTATAGCCGAAATGCTCTCTCTTTTTTTGTTAGTATAAGTGATATTCTTTGCTGACGCAAAGAGTGATATTGAAGCCTTGCGGCTTCAGTGATATTCCATTCAGTTTTATATTTGCAAACAAATATTTACTTTTCGAACTCTTCAGGGTGATTTTTCTTATATTCCTTATATTCCTCGGGCAGACAAACACCGCAGGGACGGTATTCAAGCTCCAACAGCTCATCCATCGTAAGATCGGTATATCTTAAGTTCTTTTCTATGATAATCTCGAGGTGATGACATTCAAGGGTGTGAATAACGAGGGATACCTTGTTGTAGGCGTAGGTTGCGTCATCTCTTGAGATAAGCTCCTCTTCATCCTCCTCGGGATCTTCCTCCTCTTCGTCGTCGGGAACAAGACAGTCCTTGCAGATTGTATATCCCTTGCCAAGCAGGATGTTTATATCACCTTTGAATTCGAGCTTATAGTCATCATTCATCCTGTTCGTGTGATAGCAGCCGGAGAGATGAAGCGTCTTTGACAGCACGCTGTAAACGTAGGTCAGGTTACCCTCGCCACCTTCACCTGCGCTGTCGGTTTCGTCACCATTACCACCGCTTTGACTCGGATTGTAATGATTGTGAGGATCGTCGTGAGGATCGCTTGAATCCCCCGACGGCAGACGTATTTCTATACAGGATGAAAGAGAAATGATCATTATTAAAGCAAGTATGAGTGAGATTATTCTGGAAATTTTCATATTTTCCTCCTATGCTTTGCTACAAAATATATTATACATTTTTTGCCGTATTTTGTCAATAGACTGCGTGAACGCAAAAATCTGTTGCAAAAATTCTATTATAATGTTATAATTAAGGAAGAAAAGCATCTATTTTGGGGGAGAACAATGAAGATTGCAGTTACAGGCTGTGCAGGATTTATCGGCTCGGCATTTGCGGGCTATCTGCTCGATAACTATCCCGACTGTCAGGTTATCGGCATTGACTGTCTTACCTATGCCGCAAGCCTTGAGGCACTTGACGGCCTTAAGAAACGAAAAAACTTTACCTTTTATAAAGAAAATATATGCGACGAAGCAGCGATCGACCGTATTTTCTGCCGTGAAAGACCCGACGTAGTGGTTAATTTTGCCGCCGAGAGCCACGTTGACAATTCGATTGCCGCCCCGAGAGCCTTTATAAAGACCAACGTTCTCGGCACGGGTACGCTTCTTGACGCCTCGGTGCGCTATAATGTGAGCCGCTTTCATCAGATCTCCACGGACGAGGTTTACGGTGATGCGCCTCTTGATGCTACCGAGCGATTTACCGAGGCCTCGCCTCTCAACCCCTCATCTCCTTACAGTGCAAGCAAGGCGGCGGCAGATCTTCTGGCGCTCTCGTATATGAGGACCTACGGGCTTCGAGTGTCCGTCAGCCGCTCAACCAACAACTATGGCATATATCAGCATAGCGAAAAGCTGATTCCCAAGACGGTAGAGCAAGTCACATCGGATCAGCCTATCTCGGTTTACGGTGACGGCAGTAATCTTCGTGATTGGCTTCACACCTCAGATCACTGTCGGGCGATCGACCTGATAATCAGGGCAGGGGAGTGCGGAATATATAATATTGGCGCAGGCAACGAGTGGTCTAATATCGACCTTGTGAAGAAAATTATGACCCTTCTCGGCGGGCCTGACGGTGAGATAGCATTCGTAACCGACAGAAAGGGCCATGACAGAAGGTATCCAATAGATTGCAGTAAGATCAGATCTCTCGGCTGGCAGCCGAAGGCTGATTTTGAGAGAGAATTGAAAGCCACTGTCGAGTGGTATAAGAACAGAGGGTAAATGAAAATGGAAAAGACCAACCAAAATGGTTGGTCTTTTTGATCTTTTTGATTAGAACTGAAAATTGAAATTCACAGGTGAAATTTAAAAATGCATTTGTGGGTTTCACCGTCATTGATTCGCATATCATTATCCTCGGGTAATTCCACCACTCCAAGAAATTCTCCTTGTAGATATTCACAAGTTCTTTTGGACGGTAAATTATCAGGATTACACGTGATATACAAATAACTCATATTATGCTTTTTAGCCAATGAGAAAAGCAGCTTGCAGGCTTTTGCAGCGTAGTGATGTCCTCGATACTCTTCGTTGATGCTATATCCGATATGCCCACCATAGTATAGTCCATCGGTATATCCAATGCGCAAATCGCATGCACCCATAACGATTCCGCGCAAATCGCAGATGTGAAAGTGATATGCAGGCACCCAATTTCTTTCGGGATCTCCATCGGATAATCTATTTACAACCAATTTTATTTCTTCACTTTTTAAAAAATCTGTATTTAGAAATTCCATATTTAGTTCCTCACAGTCAAATTCAAGCTTATCTGTAAAATGTATTATATCATAGTTTTGAGTAAAAGTAAATAATAAAAACCGACATAAAGTCGGTGGTGGGAAGCTGGGTATTCGCCTATGGCGAAGATACCAATACTTGCCGCTTACAAGCGAGCTTGACGCGACTGCGTATGGTATGCGAACCAGAGTGCTTGCGAAAGCAAGCCCCTCTTCCGGATCGCTAGCGTTCCGCAGCTTAGTATAAGACCATCCACAAGGGTTGGTCTTTTTCTATGGTGGGGGAAGCTGGATTCGGACCAGCGAAGTCAGTGACAACAGATTTACAGTCTGCCCCCTTTGGCCGCTCGGGAATTCCCCCATAGAGTATGGAGCTGGTGAACGGAGTCGAACCATCAACCTGCTGATTACAAATCAGCTGCTCTGCCATTGAGCCACACCAGCATCTGTCACGGTCTATATTATAACAGAACAAAACCCGTTTGTCAAGTGCTTTTTTAAAAAAATTAATTATTTTTATTTTACCCCCAAAAACCCGAAAAATCAGATGTGATAAGGGGTTAGAGAAAGAACGGCATCCTGACGGACACCGTTCTTTTCGCCTTTGGCAAATTACTTTGCCTCTGCCTCGCTCTTAGAGATGATCTCCTCACCCTTGTAGTAACCGCAAGCCTTGCATACACGGTATGCGAGGATGGGCTCGCCACACTGAGGGCACTTAACGATGTTAGTGGGGGCCTCAAGCTTCCAAACGCTGGCACGTCTCTTCATCTTTCTCGAGTGAGATGTTTTTCTCTTCGGTACTGCCATTTTGTTTACCTCCTGTTTTGAGCATGCTAACACGCATTCTCTGTATATTATTTATTTTCTTCCTTTTTCATTTGCTCAAGAAGCTTACGCAGGGGCTCCATTCTGGGATCGATCTCGGTGTGATCGCAATCACACTCACCCTCGTTAAGATTCTTTCCGCACTTGGGACACAGTCCCTTGCAGTCCTCACGGCATAAAAAGCGCATGGGGAACTCCATTTCAAGCTGCTCAAGCAGCTGCTCGTCCATATCGAGGAATCCGTCCTCAATGATGGCAAATTCATCAAGCTTGCTTTCGTCAAGATCGCCGAGCAGATTTCTCGGTGCAACGGTTTTCTCAAGGTCAAGGGTAAACTCGCCGGTAACGGGGGAAAGACAGCGAGCGCACTGGGCCTCGTAGTCTACTGACATGGTAAGGGTCATCCTCATATATCCGGCGGTGTTGGTAATTTCACCGCTAACCTTCATGGGAGAAGGAAAACCGACACCCCAAAGATAACTTCCGGTGTCCTCGGAGGATACGTCCAGCACAAGCTCGTAATCAAACTTAAGCAGACGGTCGCCCGCAAGCAGGGGCCTAAGGTCAAGTTTCACTTGGCAAATCCTCCTTTTTTACGTCATTTGGGCGCAGTTTAGGCTACGATCCCAAAATCGTACAATATATTATAAATCAGTAAAACTTAAAAGTCAAGAGTTTTTTATAAGTTCACAAAAATATTTTTTACTTTTGTGTAAAATCCATAAAAACATATATAAAAGCACTTGATTTTCTTTATCTTTTATGATACAATAATTCGGTATGTAAAAATCCCCCAGGTAAAAATATGGAGGCAGGAAAAATGAAATATGACGTTATTATAGTTGGAGCAGGCCCCGGAGGTATATTCTCGGCATACGAGCTTATGACCGCAGCGCCCGAGCTTAAGGTTGCTGTTATCGAGGCAGGCACCGAGCTTAAGAAGCGCCGCTGTCCCATCGACGGCGACAAGATCAAGAGCTGTGTTAAGTGCAAGAGCTGTGCAATTATGTCCGGCTTTGGCGGTGCAGGTGCATTCTCTGACGGAAAGTATAATATCACCAACGATTTCGGCGGCTCTCTCTATGAGTACATAGGTAGAAGAAATGCTATCGAGCTTATGAAGTACGTTGACCAGATCAACCTGGCATACGGCGGCGATGGAACAAGAATGTATTCCACCGCAGGCAGTGCCTTCAAGACCCTCTGCGTTCAGAATAAGCTTAAGCTCCTTGACGCATCTGTTCGTCATCTTGGCACCGACATCAACTATATCGTGCTTGAAAATCTTTATAAGCATCTCAGCAAGAGCGTGGACTTCTTCTTCAACACTCCCGCACAGAAGATCGAGAAGATTGAGGGCGGCTACCGTGTTATCACCAAGAAGGGTGAGTTTGAGGGAACAAACTGTATCGTTTCGGTAGGACGCAGCGGCTCCAAGTGGATGGAAACCGTTTGCCGTGATCTTGAGATCGGCACCAAGTCCAACCGTGTTGACATCGGTGTTCGTGTGGAGATCCCCGCAGTTATCTTCGAGCATATTACCAGCGAGCTTTACGAGGGTAAGATCGTATACCGCACCGAGAAGTTTGAGGACCGTGTCCGCACCTTCTGTATGAACCCCAACGGCATTGTTGTAACCGAGAACACCAACGGTATCGTTACCGTAAACGGTCACAGCTTTGAGGATCCCGAGAAGAAGACCGAGAACACCAACTTTGCTCTCCTTGTTGCAAAGCACTTCTCCGAGCCCTTCAAGGATTCCAACGGCTACGGCGAGAACGTGGCAAGGCTCTCCAATATGCTTGGCGGCGGTGTAATCGTGCAGAGATTCGGCGACCTTGAGAGAGGACGCAGATCCACCCACGCAAGAATTGAGGAGAACACCGTTACTCCTACTCTTTCCGCAACTCCCGGTGACTTAAGCCTTGTGCTTCCCAAGCGTATCCTCGACGGAATTATCGAGATGATCTATGCTCTTGACAATATCGCTCCCGGTATGGCAAACGACGATACTCTCCTTTACGGCGTAGAGGTTAAGTTCTACAATATGGAGGTTGAGCTTGACGAGAACCTTGAGACCAAGCATAAGGGCCTTTACGTTATCGGTGACGGTAGCGGCGTAACTCATTCGCTCTCCCACGCATCTGCAAGCGGCGTATTCGTAGCACGCAGAATAGCAGAGCAGACAAAGTAATAAATTACCAAGCCGTTTTCTTCGGAAAGCGGCTTTTTTTATTGAAAAAGCGTATTGACAACCTTAAAAATATATAGTATACTTTATGCGTGAAAGTATTCGGTTAAGGGAGGTATTGCCCATGATGACAGATATAGAAATTGCTCAGTCGGTCACTCCGAAGCATATACTTGATATGGCAAGGGATGCCGGAATTGAAAAAATATATAGAGCTTTACGGAAAAAATAAAGCAAAGCTTGATCTTTCATTGCTCTCCGATCTTGACATCAAGTGCTGCAAGGCAGGTCTTACACCCTCTGCGGTGGTTATCGTCGCAACAATTCGTGCCCTTAAGATGCACGACTTGCAAAGACCGAGCTTGCGGAAAGGATCTTCCTGCTCTTGAGCGTGGCATTCCCAATCTGCTTCGCCACGTGTCGAATATCAAAAACATGTATAAGCTCCCCTAAGTGGTTGTTGTCAACCATTTCCCCACCGACACCGACAGGGAAGTAGAATATATTATTAATAAATGTAAGGAACTTCAGGTCAACGTGGTGCTTTCTACCGTCCGGGCAGAGGGTGGCGCAGGTGGCGAGGATCTTGCAAGAGAGATTGTCAGACTGTGCGAGGGGGAGTGTGGAGATTTCACCTTCTCTTATACCGACAGTATGTCAATTAAGGAAAAAAACGATGCCGTGACAACAAAAGTTTACGGTGGAGAGGGTATTACAGTGCTTCCCGAGGCTGAGAAATAGATAAAAAGGCTTGAGGCTCTCGGCTTTGCCGACCTTCCTGTATGTATTGCCTAGACATTCCCCCCCGACGGGAAAATTAGAGGTTTATTCTAAGAGGTTTATTCTAAAATGAAACTAATTATTGCATCAAATAACGCTCATAAGATCCGTGAGATCAAGCAGATCCTCTCGGGCAAATTTGAGGAGATACTCTCGCTTCGTGAGGCGGGGGTAGAGCACGAAACGGTAGAGGACGGCAGTACCTTTATGGAGAACGCCTTGAAGAAGGCCAGCGAGATCTCGGAGATCACAGGTCAGGTGGCTCTTGCCGACGACAGCGGCCTTTGTGTAAACGCTCTTGGCGGCGCACCGGGTATTTTCAGCGCAAGATATGCGGCTGACAGCTCGGGAAAAGCCACCGATCAGGCAAACAACGAGCTGCTTCTTAAAAATCTCGAGGGCAAGACCGACAGATCTGCCTACTTTATCTGCGCCGTTGCTCTCGTTTATCCCGACGGACGCAGGGTGACAGCGGAGGGATATATACACGGAGAGATAATCAAGGATGCCCGTGGCGCTCACGGCTTTGGCTACGATCCTCTGTTTCTCCCGAAGGGTGAGAGTCGGACGACGGCAGAGCTTTCGGATGATGAGAAGAATGCCATCAGCCACCGTGGAAATGCGCTTAAAAATCTTTTGACTAAAATCTAATTACCATAAGAGGCTATTTATGGAACAAGTTCTTGATATAATTAACGTAATGGGTATAATCTCCTTTGCGGCGGCAGGCGCAATGATCTCCATAGATAAGGAAACCGACCTTTTCGGAGTGATATTTCTCTCGCTTATAACCTGCTTTGGAGGAGGAATGCTGCGTGATACCCTGGCAGGTCAGGCTATCGGCAGAGAGCTTCCTGCATTCTTCACAGAGCTCAAAATGGAAATAATTGTTTGCACTTTGACGGCTTTTGTGGTATTTTGGATAGCATATTTCCTCAAGGACAAATATGTAAGAGAGGAAGAAACCGTTGGTAAAATCAACAACGTTCTCGATGCTCTCGGCCTTGGTGTATTCGCATCCGTAGGAACAAGCGCTTATCTTGTTCTCGGTCCCTTCGTTGCAATAACAATGGGCTTTATCTCCTCGGTTGGCGGCAGTATTATCCGTGACGTTATCCTGGGTGAGATACCCCTCATTCTCCGCAAGAGAGTATACGCTATTGCATGTATTCTCGGCTCGGGCACCTACTATCTTATCGCAGGTGTGATCATGAAGGGAATGGCATCCGCCGACGTGGTGGGAACGCTGTCCTGTATGGCTGTTATTTTCGTTATCAGAATGTGCGCTACCGTATTCCGCTGGAATATGCCGAAGGCTATTGATTTTTCGAAGATCAAGGCGAAAAATCAGAAGGATGATACGGCTGAAATCAAATAAATTTGAGAGAAAAACAGGCTCGCTTCGGCGGGCCTTTCTTTTATTAAATTTTATTATTTATTGACAAATTGGATTTGGTAGTATATAATAAGATGAACAAAAATCCGCTAAATTCAAGGATAAGGAGGTCTGCTATGAGCAAGAAATACACTCTGCTGAAGTCACAGCTCGGTATACTCAAGCCTATTGTGGAGAAATGCTCGCTCAGCGTTGTAAGACGCTCGCAGGACAGCATTGGTAAGCTGATGGCAGGCTCTTATAAGGATCAGGTAAAGGTGGAGCGCATCAAGGTCGGCGATCTCAACTGCGCTATGCTCACTCCCAAGGAGGAGCTTTCGGGCGGAGTTGCCCTTTATCTTCACGGCGGCGGCTACGTTGCGGGTAATCTTGACTTTGCTATGGGCTTTGGCAGTGCTCTTGCGGTGAAGTGCGGAATCAAGGTATTCATCGTGGAATACAGACTTGCTCCCGAGCATCCCTATCCTGCCGCTATCGACGACGCAATGGACGCTTACGGCTATCTGCTTTCGGGCGGATATGAGCCCTCCAGGATCCTTCTCTGCGGCGAAAGTGCAGGTGGAGGACTCTGCTATGCGCTTTGTCAGAAGCTGCGTGACAAGGGCAGAACTATGCCTGCGGGAATCGTGGCGATCTCCCCCTGGACAGACCTTACCGTCAGCAGCCCATCCTATATTATTAATAAGAAGGAAGACCCTTCTATGACCTCGGAGATGCTGAAATATTTTGCGGATTCCTACGTATACGGAGCCGACCGTGACAGGAAGGGCAGATTCGTTCCCAGGACCAATCCCGACCCCGAGGATGATAAAAGACAGAAGAGCGACAGACAGATGTCGCCCCTGTTCGACAGCCATGAGAAAATGCCCGAGTCGCTTATCTTCGTCGGCGATGACGAGATAATGTATGACGATGCCGTTCTGATGCACGAGGGACTGCTTGATGCAGGTTGTAAAAGCGAGCTTGTTGTGGCTCCGGGAATGTGGCACGCATATATTCTTTACGACCTTCCCGAGAGGGCAGGGGATTTTGATAAGATCTCCAAATTCATAAGAAAGGTCATCCCTGCAAGGAAGATGCTCTCCTGGATGGCGCTTGACAATGCGGCGAAGATTTTCCCTGCATCCAGAAGCAGAACCTGGACCAATATGTTCCGTGTTTCCTCCACTCTTAATGAGGAGATCGACAGGGGGGCGCTTCGTGTAGCCCTTGACGTTACCGTGAGAAGATTTCCCTCGGTTGCGGTAGCTATTAAAAAGGGATTTTTCTGGTATTATCTTGAGGAAATATCCGAAATACCCCCAATTCTTGATGAAAAGCCATATCCTCTGGCACGAATTACCACTAAGGATCTGCGCAAGTGCGCCTTCCGAGTGCTTGTGCATAAAAACCGCTTCGCTGTGGAGTTCTTCCACTCGCTGACGGACGGCAACGGCGGTCTTATTTTCGTAAAGACCCTTACCGCCGAGTATCTTTATCAGAAATACGGTGTAAAGGTACCCGCAGGCGACGGAATTTTCGACAGACTTGAGGAGCCCTCACCTGACGAGCTTGAGGATTCCTTCCTTAAATATGCAGGTCCCTACGGTGCGTCGAGAAAGGACACGAATTCATTTATTATTGAAGGAAAGCGTGAGCCCGACGGCTTCCGCACCAACACCGCCTTTGTGATCGATGCCGATTACGTGAAATGCGAGGCGAAAAAGCATGGTGTTACCGTAACCGCCTATATGACGGCGATTCTTATCGAGGCGGCAAGGTACGTGCAGGAGAAGAGGGTGCACAACCCGGCGAGATATAAGCCGATCAAGATCTGCGTTCCCGTCAACCTGCGCAGAATGTTCCCATCCAAAACCATGCGCAACTTCGTGATGTACGTCACTCCCGGCATAGACCCACGCCTTGGCGAGTACGGTTTTGACGAGCTGTGTGACATTGTTGCCGCTCAGATGAAGCTGCAGATGACCAAGCGCAATATGGCGGCTATAATCAGAACTAACGTAAACGACGAGCTGAATCCCATACTGGGAGCCGTTCCGTTATTTATAAAAAATGTGGTTATGAAGATGGTATTCAATTCGGTTGGCGAGAAGAAGACCTGCTTCAGCTATTCAAATCTCGGCGTGGTAAACGTACCGCCCGAATATTCCCGCAGGGTAGACCGTATGGACTTTGTTCTCGGTCCCCAGGCGTCTGCGCCCTATAACGTATCGTCGCTCACCTACGGCGGAAAAATGTATCTCAACGTTACCCGTAACTGTAAGGAGCCCGATCTGGAGCGTGAAATATACCGTGTTCTCAGGGAAAAGGAGATTCCCCACACGGTAGAAAGTAATACGAGAGGAAAGGAGTAAGGATTATGTACTGTATCAAATGCGGAGCGAAGCTCTCCGAGGGACAGACGGTTTGTCCTATATGCGAGACCCGTGTATATCACCCCGATTTTGAGGTAAAAGAAGAGCACACCTACCCGAAGGTGCCCTTCGAGTCCGAGGAATTTAACCGCAAGGGACTTATGTTCATAATAACTATGATATTCCTTGTTCCTCTTATCCTTCCCATACTTCTCGAGCTTGGCTGGCACTCTGACGTAAGCTGGTCGGGCTACGCCTCGGGCGGAACGCTGATCTTTTACACCGCCTTTATTATGCCTTATTGGTTCAAGAAGCAGAATCCGGTTATTTTCGTGCCTGTGACCTTTGCTCTTACCATAGGTCTTCTGCTGTTTATCTGCTATAAGACCGATGGCGATTGGTTTATGAGATTTGCCTTCCCTGTGGCAGGATCCTTGGGAATAATAGTGACCGCCGCCACCGCCGTACTGTATTATGTAAAGAAAGGTTGTCTTTATACCATAGGCGGTCTGCTGATAGCTCTTGGAGTATGGACCGTTTTCCTCGAGTTCGACATCCGTACAAGCTTTGGCGCAACCACCCCGTTTTACTGGTCGCTGGCACCTCTTACGGTGCTTTCGATAGTGGGCATAATGCTTATCATAATTGCCATTGTAAAGCCGCTGAAGGAATCGCTCAGACGCATTTTCTTCATCAGAAAGTGAAAATTTAGCAAAATACACAAAATTTTTTTCAAAAACCTATTTACAAACGCAATTTTTTATGTTATAATAACCAACGGCCTTTAACTGAGTACCGTGTATGGCCCCGCTCCGTTTGGAGATAATCTCCTTGCGTAGCCTGCGCTTTTCACCCACACCTTACTCGGTTTTTGGAAATAAAATTTTAAGAAAGGTGAAGACAAAGATGATTTCTAAGGAAACAAAGACTGCTCTTATCGAGCAGTACAAGATCAACGAGCAGGACACCGGTTCTCCCGAGGTTCAGGTTGCTATTCTTACAACCAGAATCAATGAGCTTACCGAGCACATGAAGAAGAACCCCAAGGACTTCCACTCTCAGAGAGGTCTCTCCAAGATGGTTGGTCACAGAAAGCAGCTTCTTGCATATCTTGCAAAGAAGGACATCGAAAGATACAGAGCTCTTATCAAGAGCCTCGGTCTCAGAAAGTAATATATATAATATATTAACTTCCCGGGATAACATAATAAGCGGGAACGGATTTTTTTCGTTCCCGTTTGTTACGATTAAGTAAAATAATATATTCGGACGTGAAAGTAGCAGTTAAATATGTGCCAAGAATATACTTGACGGATATTTAAGTGCTATGTTCACTCCCGAATGAGAAAAAAAGAAAAGGAGTTTTAACATGGTAGAAAGAATCAAGACTTTCGACAGCTACAGAGAGTTCCGCTATGAGCTTGCGGGCAGACCTCTTGTAGTAAAGACCGGCAAGGTAGCAGGCCTTGCAAACGGTGCGGCAATGGTTCAGTACGGTGAGACCACCGTTCTTGCAACCGCAACCGCTTCCGCTTCTCCCAGAGAGGGAATCGACTTCCTTCCTCTCTCGGTAGACTACGATGAGAAGATGTATGCAGTTGGTAAGATCCCCGGCGGCTTCCTTAAGCGTGAGGGTAAGCCCTCCGAGAAGGCAGTTCTCGCAGGCAGAGTTATCGACCGTCCCGTACGTCCTCTTTTCCCCAAGGATCTGAGAAACGATATTTCTCTCCTCCTTACAATCATGTCGGTTGACCCCGACTGCTCCCCCGAGATTACCGCAATGATCGGTGCGTCCATCGCACTTTCCATCTCCGACATTCCCTGGAACGGTCCTATCGCAGGCGTATTTATGGGTCTTGTTGACGGTGAGATCGTTGTTAACCCCACCGCCGCTCAGAGAAAGGTATCCGATCTCGAGCTTACCGTTGCTGCTTCCGAGGGCAAGGTAGTTATGATCGAGGCAGGCGCCAGGGAAGTATCCGACGAGGTTATGTTCGACGCCATTATGAAGGCGCACGAGGAGTGTAAGGGTGTTGTTAAGTTCATCAACGAGATCGTAGCAGAGATCGGCAAGCCTAAGTTTGCTTATGCTTCCGGCGAGCTTGATCACGATATGTTCGATGAGATCTTCGCATACTGCGAGACCGCTGTTATGGAGGCTCTTGACACCGATGACAAGAACGTAAGAGATGCCAAGATGCAGCCCATTATGGACGACATCGTTGCAACCTTCGAAGAAAAGTATCCCGACATTAAGGTAGTTCTTCCCGAACTTATCTATAAGATCCAGAAGAAGATCGTTCGTCGCTGGCTTCTTGTTGACAAGAAGAGAGTTGACGGCAGACGTATGGACGAGATCCGTCCTCTTGCGTCCGAGGTAGGTCTTATTCCCAGAGTACACGGCTCGGGTCTGTTCACCAGAGGTCAGACTCAGGTGCTTACCATCGCTACTCTCGGCACTCTTTCCGAGGGTCAGAAGCTTGAGGGTCTTGACGACGAGACCGGCAAGAGATATATGCACCACTACAATATGCCCGGCTACTCCACAGGTGAGGCAAAGGCTCTTCGTTCTCCCGGCCGTCGTGAGATCGGTCACGGCGCACTTGCAGAGCGTTCTCTTATTCCCGTTCTTCCTTCGGAAGAAGAATTCCCCTACGCTATCCGTCTTGTATCCGAGGTTGTAAGCTCTAACGGCTCTACCTCTCAGGGCTCTGTTTGCGGTTCTACTCTTGCGCTTATGGACGCAGGTGTTCCGATCAAGGCGCCCGTTGCAGGTATTTCCTGCGGTCTTATCACCGCTGAGGACGGCTCCTGGGATACCATGATCGACATTCAGGGTCTTGAGGACTTCTATGGCGATATGGACTTCAAGGTAGCAGG
>JAZSMV010000019.1:0-59097 GCA_045536065.1 Eubacteriales bacterium
ACAGACTCGCTCTCGCTTGATTATGTAGCCTACGGCTCAAACCGGTCTCCATAGGCAAAAATCCCTGTTGTTCTATAAACAAAAAGAGGTCAACCCTAGAAGGCGACCTCTTTTTGTTGGTGGAGCATCAAGGACTCGAACCTTGGACCGACCGGTTATGAGCCGGTAGCTCTAACCAACTGAGCTAATGCTCCAAATATGTGCTTGTATATTTTAGCAAATTAATGCTCATTTGTCAATAGGTTTTATAAAAAAAGAAATATATTGATGTCGCAAAAATCGCCAGAATTTTAATAAGTCTTAAAACCGAGCCGCAGCGAGAATGTCTGGAGCTGCCCGGGTATTCGCTTTCGGCGAAGATACCCTCTCGCTTTGCCTTGCATGCAAGCTTGCAGAGCTTCGCTCGGGGTATGCGGACCGATTCTGCGCCTTTGGCACAGAGCCCGATCCAAAGTATAGGGTAGCAACTCCAGACAACCCCATAAAGAAAAATACTCCCATAAATGTCTTGTGGGAGCCCCATAAAAAACCAAAGCCCCGAAGGTTTCCCTTCGGGGTTGTCTGGAGCTGCTACCCGGATTCGGACCGGGGACCTCATCCTTACCAAGGATGTGCTCTACCAGCTGAGCCATAGCAGCATCACACAAGGATATTTCCTCGTGACGCTTGATAATTATAACAAATTATTTTGAGTTTGTCAATACATTTTTGAAAAAATCACAATATTTTTATTTTACGATAGATTTAAACATTTCCATATCAACATTTTCTTGCATTAGCTACCTTATTATGCTATAATAAAGACAGCAATTCTCATTTTTTATTAAAGGAGAAGAAAAATGAATAAGGCTTTTAAAATCATTCTCGGTATAATAATCGCTCTGGCGGTTATTTTTGGCGGATTTGCTATCGCAAATGAGATAAACAAAATAGCAATGAACAAATACATCGACAGCTTTGAGTCTGTTGAATACGAAAATCAGCTGACTCCTCAGTATGACGAGGACGGTGTTGCTTACTTTGTGACCGACGGCGATTTCAAGGTTATGCACCTTACCGACGTACATATCGGCGGCGGTGTGCTGTCGGTACAGAAGGACAAAATGGCTATCAATGCCGTTGCGGCTATGATCACTGCCGAAAAGCCCGACCTTGTAGTAGCGACAGGTGATATTTCCTTCGCAGTGCCCTGGTCAGGAACGATTAATAACGCATACGCACATAACTATTTTAAGCGCCTTATGGAAAACCTTGGCGTATATTGGACAGTAACCTTTGGCAACCACGACTCCGAGGCATACGACTACTATAAGAGAGATAAGGTAGCCGAGATGTACGAGGATGAGGATATGAAATACTGTCTCTTTGACTCGGATGACGGCGAAATTTACGGCGAGGGTAATCACGTGATCAACGTGAAAAATTCAAGCGGGCTTATCACAAAGAGCCTGATAATGATGGATACCAACGCCTACACCGACGAGGATCCCCTCGGAATCAACTGGATATATGACAACATTCACGAGGATCAGATAGAGTGGTACCGTGGTGTTATCGAAAAATACAGCGCATACAATCAGTCAAGGCTTATTAATATGGAAATATCCGGCGAGCCTACACCCGCAAACGCAGAGGACTTTACCACAGTGCAGAGCCTGCTCTTCGTACATATTCCCATTATGGAGGTGCGTGATGCGGTAGATCTCTATCTTGAGGAGGCGGACACCGACGAGCTTAAGTATTTAAGCGGTAAGATCGGGGAGGATGCCCCTTACGTTTACTGCTCGGAGATCAATGAGCAGATGTTTGAGACCATGCTGGAGCTTGACAGCACGAAGGCTATGTTCTACGGTCACGATCACCTTAACAACCTTGTTGTTGAATACAAGGGTATAACCCTCTCCTACGGCTACTCTATCGACTACTTTGCATACGCAGGTATTCATAAGATCGGCTCTCAGCGTGGCTGTACCGTGATCAATTGCTCGCCCGACACAAGCTTTGAGATCACTCACGAGAACTACTACCAGGATAAATATCAGCCCCTTTACGAAAAGGAATCGGTTGATCTTACAAATTAAGCAAACAAAAAGGCAACCCAAGGGGTACCTTCCATAAAGCAGGTTTTAATCTCCCTGCGAGATCCGAACGGCGTTGCCGTTCCCCCTTCGGGTTTCGACTGCGTCTGCCCGTGTCATTCTGAGCGAAGCGGAGCGGAGTCGAACTGCGAAGCAGCACCGAGCAAAGCGAAGGTGGAATCTCGGGCGGACTCCGCTCAAGATGACACGCAGGGGGCAACACCTTCCGAAAAAATAACAAAAGGAGTACGAGCAATTTTGTTCGTACTCCTTTTCACACGCCTTGCCCTGCAAGGTATAGTGTGTTACACCTCATAGGTGTACTGTCGGGCGTTACACCTCATAAGTGTACTGTCGGGCGGTGATGAGCCTTTGGTTTGTGTGCCCTGAAAGTCCGTCTTCTTTTCCTGACAAGCACTGCTCTTGTGAACACAAAAGCGAAGCACCGCGCAAGGCGGGGTGAGGATCATTTACGATAACCGCAATTTTTTGCTACCTTCACAAGCCCGATACGTTCGCAAACGGATACTCCAAGAGGTGAATCGTCCTCGTCTGCGTTAGAGTTTCCGATGATGGCATTGTCTCTCAAACAGTAATCAATAGCATATCTCCATATCAAGTCGATAGCTTTTTCTTCGCTTGTTGTATTAATCGTAAAAATAGCACCAATATCATATTTTTTGAGTTCTCTGATTTGATCAAGATCAGGCATAGCGAGGCAAATCAGTTCTTCATTTTCAAAAATCCCCATAGGTGTCATTCCTACATTTCCCTTGCCATCAAAGTGGATTTGGATTGCTCTAACATGACAGTCGGCACATCCGCCGCTTTGCTTGAAGTTTTTTATTAAAGGCATATCTTCTATGGTGAGCAAGCGAATTCCCATACCTTCACATTCAGGAACAGCAACCGTATCTTTGGGATAGATCATATCGTATCCGTAACGGCAGGTAAGCCCTAACTTAGCTACTTCGGCATCAAAGAGATCCCATTCCGTATCAACCGATCTGCGTACAGAGAATCTCGGATTTGTGAGTTTGCCGAAGAGATTCAAATATGGCAGCGCATCTGCCTCTGTTTCGCAGATAAGCATTACGGCAGGCTCTACGGAATTGTAATCCGATACATAAACAAAATGTTCAAGTGATTCTGGATTGCCAAGCGTGAGAATTTCGGATTCTGCAACGGTCATTCCCACAATATCCTCAGCATACTTCAACGGATTGTGAGTAAAGCAAAAATCAAGAGCGAGGTCAATATCCGACACCTTTAATTCGGGAAAACTTCTTCTGAAATGGCTGATTGCAATTTTACCGGAAAGGTCGTGCCACGTAACCGCCTCTCCCGAATACTTTTCACGGTATTCACTCGGCGTCATACTGTAAAAATTTTTAAACGCGCGTGTGAAACTCTCTGGGCTTGCATATCCGAAATCAAGCGCAATTTCAAGCACGGTCTTTTGTGTTCTGCGGAGCTCAAGTGCGCTTCTTGTGAGCTTGTAAATACGAGAGTATTCTACGGGGCTATATCCCGTATGCTGTCTGAAGATTGCATCAAAGTAGGTGAGTGAAAATCCTGCGTTATCTGCAATACTCTGTAGCGACAGATTGTCTTTTGGATTCTTTTGTATGAATCCGATGGCTTTGTCAATTAAGTTTTTGTTTTCCATAAAGTCATCTCCTTTCTGTGCTTACATTTTAGCATACGAATACCTCAGTTGTCCTTGCAGAGATTATTGACTTATTTTTATTATAACACATATCTTGCTGTACAGCAATAGAGAAGGCGTACCTGCTTTATCTCAGGTACGCCAAATGGTTGCCTTTTATTTTTTTACTTTGACATAGCGTCAAGTGCCTCACTCCTTGAAAGTCCAAGGGCGAGAAGAAGAAGGATCTTCTCCGCATCCGAGTCAACGGTAGCGATAACAGATTCTACCGTCATATATATCTCCACGTCGCAGACAGTACAGTGTGAAACGAAGGAGCTGCCATCCTCGGTACGCTCCCAGGTGCCGAAGGAATGCTTGCCGTCGGAGGGAAGCTGTGAGCCGTAGGAAATAAGCTCGTCGCAGGACTTACAGTACAGGTCGCCACTGTAACCGTCGCTAAGACAGGTTGCCGCCACGTAGCCACGAAGCTCGGTGCTTGTGTGAGTGCATACTGAAGGCTCGGTTGTGCCACCCTGGTTTCCGCTATCGGGATTGGTGGTGCCACCCTGGTTTCCGCTATCGGGATTGGTTGTACCTCCCTGATTACCGCTGTCAGGATTTGTGGTGCCGCCCTGGTTACCCGAGCCGCCATTAGAAGCCTCGCCCGAGGGGGTGGTCATATTAGAAGGAACCGACTTGCCAAAGATAAGCCAGGCAAGCTCGGGATAGTCGATAAACACGTTTCTGTTACCCTGGATATTCTCAACAACCTCATTTCTACCCATCTCCCAGGTATCAACAGGGTCGAGCGCGCACCATTCAAGAAGAACGTCAACGCTCTGGAACACCTCGGTAATGCTGTCTGCTCCCCACTGTGAGCCCCATCTTACGTAAACGTACAGACAGATTCTGGCAACGTCGCCCTTAACGTTATCAAGAGGCTCGAAGTAGTTGCCCGCATAGCTTCCGCCTGCGTCGCCACTAAGGTTACCTGTTGCGGTACTGCCACCGTTAACGTTACCGTACTTTTTATTACCTCTTGTGCTGTTGGTCTTGCTCTCGGAAGGACGGATGTGGTGCAGGTCGGCTCCGCCGCCGCTAGTGTTTCCACCGCCAAGGCTCTGAGGCCAGACGTGCTCTCTGTTCCAGCCCTGACCGCCGTTGTACTGGCTGTAGGTTCCGGAATAAGAGGTGTAGATCATAACTATATTATTGCCGCCGTTCTCACTGTCGGTTCTGGTGGCAAGGTCACGGCACTCGGAGTAGCTTGTAACCTTTCTGTGCGTGCTGGACATAAGAGTACGCAGGCTTGTGAAAAGCTGAGTTGATGACTGAGCCGAAAGATTATCGTAGGTATAGCTGCCTGTGTAATAATCATCTGCGCTGGTTCCGTCGAGAGTTGTGCAGACAACGTCTCTCTCACCCGAGTTTGAGTAGGTGGAATAGCTTGAGGGCTGTCCTACCGCAAAGACGGGAATATACGTTGTAATTAATATAACTACGGCAAGCAGAGCCGCTACCGTATTCTTTATGTACTTTTTCATATTATTCTCCTGTTTTGATCATTTTTTGAGTCAATTTGTAAGTATTAGTTTACAAATTAAATGATTTCCTCATAAGGAACATCCTTATAAGCATCTGCATCGGCAGGCGCTTCGATGTTAACCTCAGCCTCATAATCATAGTCGGTGTAGGTACGCATAGTTACCTCGTAGATCTGACCGTCCATACTGATCTGAAGGTTGCAGGAGAGAACCGAGTTAAGCTCAAAATCGCCGTCAGCCTCAAGAATAAAGCTTACGGAGGAGATGCTTACGGTAGCATCAAGAGAGGAGAAGCTGTCCGAGAGAATACCCTCAAGACTTTTCTTTGCATCATCCTTAATATCACTGCAGGTGTATGTATACTTGCCATCCGCACCCTTTGTGTCGCAGGTCGCAAAATCGGCTATTCCAATATGGGCACCTGTTCCCGCATCGGCAAGAACAACTATTCTGTCAACCTCGGTGAATTCTGCCTTTTCCTTAAGCTGAATGGTATATTCACCCGAAGCAATAGAGATAAAGTGATAAAGTGTGCCGTCTATGAGAGTGTACTTTTCATCAAGCGAGGTGCTGTCGGTCTTTGCCGAGGTGCTTACGCAAAGATTATCGCCATCGGCAAGAATAACCGAGGAGGAGCTCATATTATCTACGGCATCCTTCATCTTATCGTCGTTGGTTGCAAATACAACTCTTACACCAGCCTCATATTTTCTCGGGTCGAGCTGAATTTCACCGCCATCGCCTCCGGTACCACCGTCACCTGTTGGATCATCCGTTTCATTACAGGACGAAAGACATCCAAACGTCAGAATAATACATATGAGTAAGCAAACAAGCCTTTTAAAAGTGCTCATAACCTTCTCCTTTGCTTTTAAAATATTTTCCTGTATACATTTTACATCAAAATATTACAAAAGTCAATAGATGAAGAAAAACCGTATGTTTATTGAAAAACAGAATATTCTGTGTTATAATAGTGAGGTAATTTATTAAGTCGAGGAAAACTATGTATTTACTTCTCCTGGGGGTTATTTATCTCGCCTTTATCAGCCTTGGTCTGCCCGACTCTATGCTGGGTGCCGCCTGGCCGACAATTTATGCAGAATTCAATATTCCTATTTCATATATGGGCATCGTTTCTATGATCATCTCGGGCGGAACGATAGTCTCCAGCCTTTTAACCGACCGTGTTGTCGCAAAATTCGGTACACGAGCCGTTACCGTGGTAAGTATTTTTCTTACCGCCGCAGCACTGTTTGGCTTTTCGATCTCAAGCGAGTTTTATCACCTCTGTCTGTGGGCAATTCCCTACGGCTTTGGCGCAGGAGCAATAGATGCGGCAATAAACAACTACGTTGCCCTCCACTACAACTCCCGTCACATGAGCTGGCTCCATTGCTTCTGGGGTGTGGGAACCATTATAAGTCCTTACGTTATGAGCTTTGCGCTGAGCCATTCTGTTTGGAATGACGGCTACCGTGCGGTGTCCTATATTCAGCTGGTGATCGCTCTGGTGGTGCTGCTCTCCTATCCTCTCTGGAGGGTAAATCAGAAGAAGGATGCAGATTAAATCAAGGTAGAGCCTATCGGACTTCTGAAGGCTGTAAAAATCAAGGGAGTTCTCTTTGTGCTTATAGGCTTCCTCTCCTACTGTGCCGCCGAGGCGACGGCAATGCTGTGGACCAGCAGCTATTTTGAGGGAGTCTTTTCGGTTTCAAAGACCGATGCGGCAAATCTCGGATCGCTGTTCTTTATCGGTATGACGGTGGGAAGATTTTTGTCCGGTCTGATCTCCGAGCGGCTTGGTGACGTAAAAATGATAAGGCTCGGCACCATTATCAGCGGTGTGGGAATAATTCTCTCCGCCCTGCCCTTTAAGGAGATTGCCATCGCAGGCTTTATCATCTTCGGACTTGGCTGTGCGCCAATATATCCCAGCATTATCCATTCAACCCCCATCCGCTTTGGCAAGGAAAGGTCGCAAAGCATTATCGGTATACAGATGGCGTCGGCATATCTCGGCTCTACTCTGATGCCGCCTCTGTTCGGCCTTGTAGCCAACCATATCTCCATATCCTTAATGCCTCTGTATCTTGCTTTATTTATGATACTTATGATAGTAATGATCAGCCTTGCAGACAGAGAGACCTGTAAAAAAGAAATATAAAAGCAAGCGCCTTGATTTTTCAGGGCGCTTTTCACGGCTTTTTTGTTTTTTCATAACATAGACACAGTACGCTTTTCGGAGGAAAAAATGCTGGTAACAAGAAATTATAACAGAGAAAATGCCGTGGCTTATGCCAGAAAATACGCCTTTTCACAGAACTCGCTCTTCGGCAATTTTGCAGGGATAGGCGGCAACTGCACCAACTTCGTGTCACAGTGCATCTACGCAGGTAGCTGTGAGATGAATTACAAGCCCACCTTTGGATGGTACTATATTTCGCTGGACGACAGGTCGCCGTCCTGGACGGGAGTTGAATATTTTTATAACTTCATAATCGAGAACGCCGACGTGGGCCCCTACGGCAGAGTGGCAAACTCCGACGAGCTGGAGATCGGTGACGTAGTACAGCTGGCAAGAAACGAGGAGGGCTACTATCACTCTCTGCTTGTGGTCGGCTTTGACGGAGAGGATATTCT
The DNA here is from genome assembly GCA_045536065.1 of Eubacteriales bacterium. GTDB lineage: Bacteria > Bacillota > Clostridia > Oscillospirales > CAG-272 > UBA1740. The sequence goes on from JAZSMV010000019.1 coordinate 7,917, forward strand.
GGTAGCGGCGCAAACCGACAACGCCTATGCAAGACCGCTGTCAACCTATGACTACGATTACTCAAGATTTATTAAAATCCTGGGTGTAAGGCTCGAAAGCCCCGACACAACAGACGCCTGCTTTGAAAGAATTATGGCAGGATAAAGACAAAAAATACCGCATTTTGTAAACTCAGACTTACAAAATGCGGTTTTTATTAAAGATTAATCTTGTTTTCGGTTGTATAAAGAGCAAGAAGCTCGGCCTTCTTTTCCTCAATCTCCTGCTTCATAAGCTCTATCTCCTCGGGGCTGAACTGATCAAGCTCGCCCTCGGAAAGCTTATTCTTATACATTCTGTCGATAACGTGAGAATAGTTGATATCCACAGCGCAGATGTCGCCGTTTCTCTCGCAGATAACCTTATTGGAGTTACCACGGAGAAGCTCCTCAACTGCATAAACGCCCATCTTGGAGGCAAGAACTCTGTCCTTTAAGGTGGGGTTACCGCCTCTTACAATATGAGCAAGGCGGGCAAACTTGGTCTCAACGCCGGTCTCGTCCTGAATCTTCTTTGCAAGAGCGGGAGCATACTCGGAGCCAACGCCCTCGGATACGATAACGATGAAGTTTCTCTTGCCCAGTTCTCTTGCCTTCTTGATCTTCTTGCAGATGGAGTTGTCGTCGTGGGGAAACTCGGGAACAACTACCGCAGTAGCGCCCGAAGCGATTGCGGTATTAAGAGCAATATCGCCGGCTCCACGTCCCATAACCTCAACAACGTTACATCTTGCGTGAGATTCGCAGGTGTCACGAAGCTTATCAACAAGCTCGATAACGGTATTCATAGCTGTATCAAAGCCGATGGTGTTATCGGTAGAGGTGATGTCGTTATCGATAGTTGCGGGAATACCGATACAAGGAACGCCCTCCTCAGTAAGTCTGGTTGCACCCTGGAAGGTTCCGTCACCGCCGATACAGATAATACCCTCAATGCCAAGCTTCTTACAGTTCTCAATACCACGGGCTCTGACCTCTGCGTGCTTGAACTCGGGGCAGCGGTCGGAATAAAGGATAGTACCACCCTTGTTGATAACGTTGGAAACGTCTCTTATCTGCATGGGTCTGATGTCACCCTCAATAAGTCCCGAATAGCCACGGAATATACCCATAACCTCGACTCCACGGGTGAGAGCCGTACGGCACACCGCTCTGACGGCGGCATTCATTCCGGGAGCGTCACCGCCGGAGGTGAGAACTCCAATTCTTTTTATATTACTCATATGAAAACCTCACTGATAATTTTTTAACTAAACTATTATACAACATCTTTTTGAATTTATCAATGCCAAAATGCGATTTTTTTAGTTTTTTTAACATTTTTGGAGTCTTATTTTTATTACGGTTATTAAAAAACAACAATATTAACAGTTATATGTGTAAAATATTTGTATAATTATTGACAAATCGGGTAAATAATGCTATAATAATTAAGCAATTTTATGGCTTTGTTAAAATTAAATTCTGACTTTTTGGAAGATTGGAGATATAAAAATGGAAATCGCACTTATCGCAGACGACAACAAAAAAGAATTGATGGCGCAGTTCTGTATAGCCTACTGCGGCATTCTTAGCCGTCACCATATCTGCGCTACCCATACCACCGGCAGCTATATTTCGGATGCTACCGGCCTTGAAATAGAAAATTATATGCCCGGCTCCGGCGGCGGTCTTGAGCAGATCAACTCCAGAATCTCTTACAACGAGATCGACCTTGTGTTCTACTTCAGAAGCACCGACCACGCAAAAGAACCCTATGAGGCTGAACAGGATCTCTTCCGCCTTTGCGACGTGAACAATATTCCTCTTGCAACCAATATTGCTACCGCAGAGGTTCTTGTTACCGCTCTTGAGGCAGGCAGCTTCGACTGGCGTGAGTTCATTAACCCCAGAAGCGCATATAATCAGAGAAAGAGAGCATTAAGATAAAACTTCCGACTAAACGGTGGCCTAGGCTACCGTTTGTCTTTTATCAAGAGGTGTCAGATGATTAAGATTATCGAAGTAAAGATAAAAATTGAATCGACAATAGAAAATTTAGACCAGGCGGGACTGCCCGAGGGAGATGCAGAGAGAAGTGTCAGCGAGGCAGAGGGCTTCTTCAGATATTCCGACGGACTTTGCTCTCTTACATACGCAGAGGAGAATGAGGGCGTAAGATGTGAGTCGGAGATCATCTCAAGAGACGGTCACGTTACCGTAAAGAGAAGGGGCGCTATCGAGAGCGAGCTGTATTTTGAGGAGGGAAAAAGCCATTCCTCTATCTACTCCGTTCCCCCCTACAAATTCGATGCAACCGTATATACAAAGCGTGTCAGAACGGCGCTTGACGAAAATGGCGGCAGCATTGATCTTCTTTACAATATGAAAATAGGCGGCGCCGAGAAGTCGGCAAGGATGAAAATATGGATATCACCCTCTTCAAATCAAACCTGAAAAATGACAATATAAGCGGCATATATCTGTTTTGCGGCGAGGAAGATTATCTTGTCAGATATTATCTCGGTGCTCTTCGCTCAAAAATTGCAGGCGACGAGGCCTTTGCCATATTCAACAACCCCGTTTTTGACGGCGATGAGGTTGACTATAACGCAATTATCGAGGCTGTAAAGGCTCCCCCTATGATGAGCGACTACAAGCTTATCGAGTGGCGCCACGCAGATCTGTCGAAAATGAAGGAGAGCGAGCTTGACTCTATGGAGGAGCTTATCTCTGTGTGTGAGGAGCATCCCTATTCGGTGGTTGCCTTTACCGCAAATGCCGACGGTGTGGACTTTGGCACCCCGAAGAAGCCATCGACCTTTGTAAAGCGATTTGACAAGCAGATAAACATACTCCGCTTCGATAAATCCACCGAAAACCAGCTCTATGCCTGGTTGAAAAAGCACTTTGACTCCCAGGAAGTAACGGTAGGTCTTGATACCGTCAAGGCTCTGGTATTCCGCTCGGGCAGATCTATGGACGTGCTGGCAGGCGAGGTGGATAAGCTCTGCGCTCTTGTAAAATCAAGAGGAAAGAGCATAGTTACTCCCGAGGACGTAAACGAGGTGGCATCATCCACCCCCGAGTGCGACACCTTTGCCCTCTCTAATGCGATACTTGACAGAAGCAGATCAAGAGCATATCTGGCTCTTGAGGATATGAAGCTTCGCCGTGTGGAGCCCACGATAATTATGGGTATGGTTGCAAAGACCTTTGACGACCTTACCGCTATTGCTCATCTGCTGGACGAGGGACTTGGCGTTGGCGAGATACAGTCCACACTCGGTATGAATGAATATAAGCTGAAAAAATACATTCCCGCAGCGAAAAAATACGGTACAGACCGTCTTTCGGCGATCATCAGCGCTCTTGCCGAGGCAGACGCAGGCTCAAAATACGGCGGTGTTACAGGATATACTGCGGTAGAGCTGTTTATTTCAAGAAATTTATAAAGAAGGATAAATATTATGAAAAGAATTATCAGTTTGATCATTGCGGTTGCACTTATAACAGGCTGTCTTGCAACCCTTACCTCCTGCGGTGAGAAAATGGGAACGGGTGCCTGCGAATATCTTGAAACAAGAAGCATAGAGGGCAGAGATATCAAGTACGTTGAGATGTGTATCGAGGACTACGGTAAGCTCGTTATCCTGCTTGATGCCACCACAGCTCCCATCACCGTTGCAAACTTCATTTCTCTCGTTGAGGACGGCTTCTACGACGGACTTACCTTCCACAGAATCATCAAGGACTTTATGATCCAGGGTGGTGACCCTTCCGCTGACGGTACAGGCGGAAGCGATAAGGACATCTTCGGCGAATTCGCCACCAACGGTCATCAGAACGACATCAGCCACAAGTACGGCGTTATCTCTATGGCGAGATCAGAAGACCCCAACTCTGCATCCAGCCAGTTCTTTATCTGCAACGCAGATGCATCAAGCTCTCTTGACGGAAGCTATGCCGCATTCGGCTACGTTGTTGAGGGTATGAGTGTTATTGACGAGATAACAAAGGACGTATTCCCCAAGACCAAGCTGGCAGACTATTATGACAACTGGGATATTGATCCCTACTACGGCACCTACAAGCACTACGTATGGAGCTACTTTGGTAACGGCGCAGTCGAAGACAAGGCGGATCAGCCTGTGATCAAGTATATTAAGGTGCTTGATTCCTGGAGCAAATAAAGCTAAGCGAGCAATCCTATGAGCAAACTCTTTATTCCCGAAAACTATAAATCATCTCTTGACGTTTACAAAACGCAAAAGGCTATTTCCTTTATCAAGCAGACCTTCCAGGAAAAGCTTTCGCAGGCGCTGAATCTTAAGCGTGTTTCGGCACCGCTCTTCGTTACCGAGGCATCGGGTCTTAACGATAACCTGAACGGTACCGAGCGTCCCGTAAGCTTTGACGTGCCCGCCATAGGCGAAAGTGTGCAGGTTGTTCATTCGCTGGCGAAATGGAAGCGTCTTGCCCTGCACGAATACCATTTCTACGTTGGCAACGGTCTTTATACAGATATGAACGCCATAAGACGTGACGAGGAGCTTGACAATATTCACTCCATTTACGTTGACCAGTGGGACTGGGAAAGGGTCATTACAAGAGAGGACCGCACACTCGATTATCTGAAAAAGGTAGCGCAGACCATCGTTGACGTTATCTGCGATACAAACGAGGCACTTAAGATAGATTTTCCCGAGCTGTCGGTGGATCTTCAGCGTAATATGTTCGCCATAACCACAGGCGAGCTTGAGGAGATGTACCCCCACCTCACTCCCAAGGAGCGTGAGGACGAAATAACAAAAAAGCACGGCACGGTTCTGCTTATGCAGATAGGCGGCAAGCTTAAGAGCGGCAAGCCTCACGACGGACGTGCGCCCGACTATGACGACTGGTCGCTGAACGGCGATATTCTCTTCTATAACGATCTGCTTGGACGTGCCTTTGAGATCTCGTCTATGGGTATCCGTGTTGACGAGGAGTCGCTTGACCGTCAGCTTACAGAAAGAGGCTGTGAGGACAGGCGCACACTCCCCTTCCATAAGAAGCTTCTGGCAGGCGAGCTGCCCCTCACCATTGGCGGCGGTATCGGTCAGTCAAGACTATGTATGCTGATGATGGGCTGCGCCCATATCGGCGAGGTACAGTCCAGCGTCTGGGATGAGGAAACTATTAACGGCTGCCGCACGGCAGAAATTAAATTACTATAAAAAAGGGAGCGTAATGCCCCCTTTACTAACGAAATGTAAACTATGGTTAGAAAAAATGATAAAAATTACAGCCTTAAACAAAAAATATAAAACCAAGAAGCGCAAGGAGTGTCACGCTCTTAACAACATTAATCTAACCCTGCCCAACAGGGGTCTGGTGTTTGTGCTTGGTAAGAGCGGTAGCGGTAAGTCTACTCTGCTGAATCTCATTGGCGGCCTGGATAGTATTACAAGCGGCAGAATTGAGGTTGACGGAAACGATCTTTCTACTTTCAAGGAAAAGGACTTTTGTAACTACCGTAACACCCACGTGGGATTTATCTTCCAGGATTATCACCTTATAGACGAGCTGACGGTGTATGAGAATATTGTGCTTTCGCTTGACCTCCGTCGTATTGAGGACAAGGAGCTTGTCAAGGCGGCGCTTGAAAAGGTTGATCTTGCGGGCTATGAGGACAGATACCCCACCGAGCTTTCGGGCGGTGAGCAGCAGAGGGTTGCAATAGCAAGAGCTATCGTCAAGAATCCTCGTATTATCCTTGCAGACGAGCCTACGGGAAATCTTGACACACATACTGCAGAGGCTATCATTGAGCTTCTTAAAGAGCTTTCCAAGGACTGTCTTATCCTTATCGTTTCCCACAACGTCAATGATGCTAACTCCTATGCCGACCGTATTATTGAGCTTGCAAAGGGAAAGATAATCTCAGACAAGTCAAGAAATCCCGAGTTTGCAACCGAGATAATTCTGAAAGAGGATACGCTGATATATCCCGAAGGTCAATCGCTTTCGGATAAGGATATAGACCTACTCAACGAGAATGTACATAAGAAAATAATCAAGCGCACAGACAAATTTATTGACAGCCACGAGCCCTCGGGAAAATCCCAAAAGATAAAAATTGGGAACAAGAGCCTCTCGCCCCGCCGAGAGCTATCCCTCTCGGGCAAGTTCCTAAAGAACAAGAGCCTTGTTATTGCTTTCTCAGCCTTTATGGTGTCGGTCATTATGATAATTATGGCTCTCGCGCAAACCATAGTCAACTTTGACGGTGGAATGATACTGCATAACGAGATGACAAAAAACGGTCAGCAATCACTATTGCTCAGCAAAACCGTTGACGATATTACTGCCGCGCACCTCGACGGTAATTATCAAATAGAGATTGGTGAGAATGATATACAGAAGTTCTACGATGCGGGATATGAGGGGAATATTTATCCCATCGTTAACGCCAACGTCCCAATCAGCACTATATCAAACCTTCTCGGCAACAAGGGAGCTTACTTCACGAAAAACTTTTTACTCAAGGAAACCTTCGGCACTATGATAGTTGACGAGGACTTCCTCGAGAGAAAATTCGGTGAAGTAAAATATCTCGCAAGTCTTGATGAGCACATGAGCCACGGACTGATCATAACCGACTACGTTGCCGACAGCATTCTTGCAACCAACCCGAATTATTTAGGCAAAACCTACGAGGACATTCTCGGCAAATATTCTCCGGCCGGTTTCCGAGTTGACGTAATTTACATCAATGCCATTATTTACACAGGATACGCAGAGAGACACAGAGAGCTTATTGACGAGCTTACCGATCCCGAGTCATCTATTGATCTTGAAAGTATTTATTCCGATAAGAGATTTACCCGCTTTTCAAACGACATTTACGACTCACTCGGCTACTCCTACTCTCTTAACCCCAATTTTTACGAAGATTCTGCCTTGTCCCGTACCTTCTACTCTATACATAACCTCGTAATCAACGATACAATTAATTGCACAGAAAAAAGCCACCTTCCCATTTTCTCAATTTTATCCAAAGAGGATTACAACAAACTGGATGGCGGTTTATCTATGAGCAGAGAACTGTACAACACCCTCTTTAATACCAACTATGACGATACCAACATAGACAGCTTCTCGCCGCACACGATAAAGATTACGATGTACAGGCTCTATGACATAGATAAAGAAAGCCCGATTTTCACCACCGAGATAACAATAGACACACTGCTAACTCACGGTGACGCGTTTATTTTATCAGCTGACACCAATCCTTTACTTGAAGACATTATAAGGAATGCGGATACTTATTATACCGGGCTTTATTTTGATTCTGTTGATGGAATAGGAACGGTGCTTGACCTTGCAGACGAGCTGAACTACGAGCCCCAGAGCTATGCGGTCGATGGTGTGCGCACTATGACAAAGGCGGTGGACGTTTTCGTGCCCATTTTTGAGCTGATTTCTATTTTCCTGTATATCGGCGTCATATTTATTCTGATGAACTTTGCTTCAAAGATGATAAACGATAAGATGCACGAGATCGGCATCTTAAAGGCACTCGGTACGAAAAATGGCTCTATTGGCGTAGTGTTTGGGCTTCAAGTGGGGCTTATTGCCCTGCTTACCTGCGGACTGTCAACGCTCGGGTATTACCTGTTCATTGACGTGGCGAACGATATACTTATCGAGTCAATTCACAGAATTGCGCCCAGTTGGACGCTGCCCGATCTGCAGTTCCTCACGTTTAAGCCTGAAATCGCACTGATGAACGGTATTCTTATCTTTGCGCTTGCCTTTGTTTCGCTCATTTTCCCGATGATAAAGATCAAGGCGATAAAGCCTGTAAAGATTATAAAAGCAAAGGAATAAATGTTTGTATTAATTAACAAAAAGAAAAGCGACTTCAAAATTGAAGTCGCTTTTTTAATTCTGCATTTTGCATTCTGCATTCTGCATTCACTATATGTACTGATCGCAGTAGACGCACTTGCCGTATTCGTCAAAGAGCCTCTTTATGCCACGCTCGGTACGGCTGATGCAATGAGGATTCTGACAGACGGCGCCCTTTCTGGGTGCGCCCTCAAGACGTCTGTCATCCACACCCTTGGTGCCGAGAAGCATAAGGATAAGCGCCATTCTGATATATCTGCCGTACATTGCCTGATCGAAGTAATCGGCTCTGGGATCGTCGTCCACGTCCACGTTGATCTCGGTCACACGGGGGAGGGGATGCATTATAGACAGATCCTCCTTAGCCATAACCAGCTTTGATGCGGTAAGCTCGTAGGAGTCCTTAAGGCGCTCGTAGTCCTCACGGTTTTCAAATCTCTCTGCCTGAATTCTCGTCATATAGAGAATATCTAGCGAAGGAATAGCGCTCTCAAGATTCTCGGTCTCAACGTATTCACAGCCGCCTGTGAAGAGGTGATCGTCCTTTACGTAATCGGGAAGAGAGAGCTCCTCGGGAGAAATAAGCACGAAGCGTACGTTATCATATCTGGACATTGCCGCAATAAGCGAATGTACAGTTCTGCCATACTTAAGGTCGCCGCAGACACCGATAACAAGGTTGTCAAAGCGGCCCTTTTTCTTATAAATCGTCAGCAGGTCGGTAAGAGTCTGTGTGGGATGAAAATGACCGCCGTCACCTGCGTTGATGATAGGCACGGTGGCAACTCTGGACGCCACGATAGGAGCGCCCTCCTTGGGATGACGCATGGCAATAATATCCGAATATGCGCTGACCATTCTGATAGTATCAGACACCGTCTCACCCTTTGCCACCGAGGATGATGCCGCCTGGTCAAAGCCAAGCACCTGACCGCCAAGGCTCATCATAGCCGAGGTAAAGGACAGACGTGTTCTGGTGGAGGGCTCAAAAAAGAGCGCACCGAGGATCTTACCCTTACAGCTATCTGCGTAGACGTGAGGATTTTTCATTATATCCGAGGCAAGACGTACAAGTCCGTCGATCTCCTCGGTAGAAAGGTCAAGTATGTTTACAAGGTTTCTCATTGTTTACTCCTTGTTGTTTTTAGATTATTTGGTTGCGCCCCAAACCTTTAAGTAATTTTTAATACGCTCAACGTTCTCAACGTTCTTCTCATCCTCGGAAAGATACTCAATGATGTCGTATACGTCAACTACGGAATATACGGGGAAGCCGAACTCCTCGCCAACCTCTGCCATAGCAGACTTCTCACCCTTGCCCTTTTCCTTACGGTCAACCATAACGAAGGTAGCAATTACCTTTGCGTCAAGGGAGGAGAGAATCTCCATAGACTCACGGATAGCGGTACCTGCGGTGATAACGTCTTCAACGATAACGATCTCCTCACCTGCCTGGGGCTTATAGCCTACGAAAACACCGCCCTCGCCGTGATCCTTTGCTTCCTTACGGTTGAAGAAGAAGGGAAGGTCAAGTCCCTGCTTGGAAAGTCCGACAGCCGCAGAAACGGCGATGGAAATACCCTTGTATGCGGGGCCGTAAAGCACCGACTTCTTATTGCCTACCTTCTCAAGATAAGCCTTCGCATAAAACTCGCCAAGCTTTGCGATCTGATCGCCTGTCTTGATCTCGCCTGCGTTGATGAAATAAGGGATCTTTCTGCCGCTCTTTGCGGTGAAATCACCGAACTTAAGCACGCCGGCGCCCTCTAAAAACTGTATAAATTCTCTCTTATAGCTTTCCATTTATATTCTCCTTTGATTTATAGCTTTTGCGTGGTGATTTGTTGATAGACAAGGCGCACCGCAGAAGGCAAGGTGCAGGCGTAGTTATCCTACGTCAAACCGCTCTCGAGGAGCAACGCCGTATACCAAAAAATCAGCCGCAAAATTCACGAACGCATCTCTCGTATGCCGCAACAGGATCCTCAGCCGCTGTGATCGGTCTGCCAACTACGATGTAGTCGGAGCCGATTCTGTTGGCCTCAGCGGGAGTCATAACTCTCTTCTGGTCGCCAATGTCGCCGTCTGCAAAGCGCACGCCGGGAGTTACGGTAACAAAGCTCTTGCCGCAGGTGTCGTGTACCTTGCCAGCCTCGAGGGGAGAGCAAACAACACCGTCAAGTCCTGCTTCCTTTGCGCAGGATGCGTAGTGCATAACTACCTTGTCAATAGGCTCCTTGATGAGAAGATCGTTCTCCATAGACTCCTGGTCGGTGGAGGTAAGCTGGGTTACGGCAATAAGCATAGGTCTTGTGCCATCGGGTCTGGTAAGACCCTCAATAGCCGCCTGCATCATTCTCTTTGTACCCGCTGCGTGAAGGTTTGTCATATCCACGTCAAGACGGGAGAGAACCGCCATAGCCTTTTTAACTGTGTTGGGAATATCGTGAAGCTTAAGGTCGAGGAAGATCTTATGTCCTCTTCTCTTAATCTCTCTGACGATAGAGGGACCCTCTGCATAATAAAGCTCCATACCGATCTTTACAAAGGGCTTTGTGTCGGTGAATTTGTCAAGAAAAGCAAATGTCTTCTCTGCACTGTCAAAATCGCAGGCAATAATTACGTCCTTTCCCATTACTTAACTCCTCCTATTATATCTTTTAAATTATTGATTCCGTATTTTTTCATTACCGAGGGAAGCTCCTCGATAATCTTCTTGCAGGCCATGGGGTCCACAAGGTTTGCGGCTCCGACCTCAACTGCGGTAGCGCCCGCAAGCATCATTTCGATAACGTCCTCTGCCGAGGAAACACCGCCCATACCGATTACAGGAATGCTTACTGCGTGAGCAACCTGATAAACCATTCTCACAGCCACAGGGAAAATGGCAGGACCCGAGAATCCGCCCATTTTATTGGCGATAACCGGCTTTCTTGTGCGAAGGTCAATTCTCATTCCGAGCAGGGTGTTGATAAGGCTTATGCCATCTGCACCTGCGGCCTCGCAGGCCTTGGCAATAGCCACAATATCGGTAACGTTAGGCGAAAGCTTTACGATAACAGGCTTTTTTGTAACCGCCTTTACCGCTCTTACAACCTCTGCCGCACCCTCGGGGCTTGTACCGAATGCCATACCGCCGCCGTGAACGTTGGGACAGCTGATATTTACCTCAAGCCAGCCTACCTGCTCCTCTTTATCAAGGAGAGCGCAGGTGTGGGTGTATTCTTCAATAGAGAAGCCTGATACGTTTGCCATAACAGGTTTGTTGAAGCACTTCTTAAGCTTGGGAAGCTCCTCCGAGATAACCCTTTCCACACCGGGATTCTGAAGACCTACTGCATTTATCATACCGCAGGGTGTCTCGGCAATTCTGGGAGTAGGGTTACCGAATCTTGGATCCTTTGTGGTTCCCTTAAAGGAGAAGGTGCCAAGAATGTTTATGTCATAAATTTCTGCAAATTCATAGCCGAAGCCGAAGGTTCCCGAGGCGGGAATCACAGGGTTGTCAAGCTCTATGCCAAGAAGCTCTACCTTGGTGTTATAATTCTGCATTCTGCATTCTGCATTCTGCATTACCACAATACCTCCTCTTTCTTCATAACAGGACCTTCCTTACAGATCCTCTTATAACCTGTAATGGTCTTGCAGGAGCAACCCATACAAGCGCCAAAGCCACAGCCCATACGCTCCTCAAAGGACATCTGTCCCAAGGTGGTGGTTGCATTATAAACCGCCTTAAGCATAGGCTCGGGACCGCAGGTATAGAAGTAGCTGTAATCCACACCCTCCATAGCGGTAGTGACAAAGCCCTTTACACCCACAGAGCCGTCTGCGGTGGCAACGATAACCCTTGCGCCAAGAGCACGGAACTCGTCCTCATAGAATACCTCGTCAGCCTTGTTGAAGCCGAGAATAACGGTAGGTGTCTTACCCTCCCTGACAAGCTCCTTGCAGAGCATATAGAGAGGAGGAACGCCAACGCCGCCGCCGAGAAGGAGAGGCTTATCGCCCGAGAGGGAGGTGTCGTAGCCATTACCAAGACCTGTGAGCAGATCAAGGCTCTCGCCAGCCTTCATTTTGCTCATCTGCTCGGTGCCTCTGCCAACCACCTTATAGATAAGAATCAGCACGTCGCCCTCACAGTCGCAGACAGAAATAGGTCTGCGCAGGTAAAGTCCGTCAAGCTTTATGTTAACAAACTGACCGCATCTGATACCTTCTGTATCGCCTTTAAGGGTCATAATGTAAACATTGCTTGTCAGATTTTCGTTTTTTATTATAGTAAAAACGGAATTTTTCATTTCATTACCAATCCAATTCTAAATTCTGCATTCTGCATTCATTATGCGTCAATGGTAGAAATAGTAAGAGTAGTCTCCTCAAGCACGTCGAGAAGCACACGAACGGTGTCGAGGGAGGTGAATACGGTCACGTTATTCTCTGTGGCGTACTTTCTGATCTCAAAGCCGTCACGGGTAACACCCGACGAGGATGCGTCGGAGGTGTTGATAACGTAAGCGATATGTCCCTGACGGATAGAATCTGCGATCTCCTCAGAGCCGTCGGACAGCTTCTTCAGTACGTGAGTGCGGATGCCGTTTTCCTTAAGGAATTTAGCAGTTCCCGCAGTAGCCTCAATATTGAAGCCGAGGTTGTAGAAGCGGCGGATAAGAGGAAGCGCCTCGTCCTTATCACAGTCGGCAATGGTTGCAAGCACCGTGCCGTAATTCTGCAGGTGCATACCCGATGCCTGAAGCGCCTTATAAAGCGCACGGTAGTACTTATCGTCATAGCCGATAGCCTCACCGGTGGACTTCATCTCGGGCGAGAGATATGCGTCAAGACCACGAAGCTTATTGAATGAGAACACGGGCACCTTAACGTACCATCTCTTTTTCTCCTCGGGATAGAGGTCGAATATTCCCTGCTCCTTCAGAGTCTTGCCGAGAATACACTCGGTAGCAATGTCAGCAAGGCTGTAGCCTGTTGCCTTGGAGAGGAAGGGTACGGTTCTGGAGGAACGGGGGTTAACCTCGATAATATAAACCTCATCGTTCTTATCCACGATAAACTGAATGTTGTAAAGGCCTACGATTCCAATACCGAGACCAAGCTTCTTTGCATACTGAAGAATGGTGCCCTTTACCTTGTCGGAGATAGAGAACGCAGGATAAACGCTGATAGAGTCGCCCGAATGGATACCTGTACGCTCTACAAGCTCCATAATACCGGGAACGAATACGTTACGTCCGTCGCAGATAGCATCAACCTCGACCTCCTTACCGCTGATGTACTTGTCAACAAGAACAGGCTTGTCCTCGTCGATCTCAACGGCAGTCTTAAGGTAGTGGCGAAGCTGCTCCTCGTTGGCAACGATCTGCATAGCACGTCCGCCAAGCACGAAGGAGGGACGAACAAGAACGGGATAGCCAACTCTTGCCGCCGCGGCAACGCCGTCCTCGATCTTGGTAACCGCACTTCCCTCAGGCTGAGGAATTCCAAGCTCCTTAAGAAGCTTCTCAAATGCGTCTCTGTTCTCCGCCTTATCGATAGCCGCACAGTCGGTGCCGATTATCTTAACTCCAAGCTTGTCAAGGGGAGCCGCAAGGTTAATTGCAGTCTGTCCGCCCAGAGATGCAATAACTCCCTCGGGCTTTTCAAACTCGATAATATTCATTACGTCCTCGGTGGTAAGGGGCTCGAAGTAGAGCTTGTCCGCCGTGGTGTAATCGGTGGAAACGGTCTCGGGGTTATTGTTGATGATAATAGCCTCGTAGCCGGATTTTTTAATTGTAGAAACCGCATGAACGGTGGAGTAGTCGAACTCAACGCCCTGACCGATACGGATAGGACCTGCGCCGAGAACGATGATCTTCTTCTTTTCAGTAAGTCGGGATGCGTTCTCACCGCTGTAAGAGGAGTAGAAGTAGGGGATGTATGCGCCTGTGTGACAGGTGTCAACCATGCGGAATACGGGGATTATATTCCACTTACGGCGATAGTCCATAATCTCCTTTTCGGTCGTGCCCCACAGCTTTGCAATATATCTGTCGGAGAAGCCCATCCTCTTTGCTTCACGGAGAGTTTTTGCATCACGATTTTCTTTAAGAGTCTGCTCCATAGCGATAATGCCTTTGATTCCCTCAAGGAAGTAGGAGGTAATCTTTGTAATATCGTGAAGCTCATCAACTCCTACGCCACGGCGAAGGAGCTCTGCGATAGCAAATACGTTATCGTCTCTGAACTGACCGAGATATTCCTTGATTTCCTCTGTGGACATAGAATCAAACTTTGCGTGATAGAGGTGATATACACCCGTCTCAAGCGAGCGGATACCCTTGAGAAGACTCTCCTCGAAGGTAGAGCCGATACCCATGATCTCACCTGTTGCCTTCATCTGTGTACCGAGGGTATTGGATGCGGCGCTGAACTTATCGAAGGGGAATCTGGGGAGCTTGGAAATAACGTAGTCAAGCTCGGGCTCGAATGCGGCATTGGTGTTTGCGATCTTGATCTCCTCAAGGGTCATACCTACTGCGATCTTTGCGGTCACACGGGCGATAGGATAGCCGGACGCCTTAGATGCGAGAGCAGAGCTTCTTGATACTCTGGGGTTGACCTCAATGAGATAATATTCGCTGGTTTCGGGGTTTATTGCAAACTGAACGTTACATCCACCCTCAATTTTAAGCTCCTTGATCAGCTTGATAGCCGAATCGTTAAGCATTTTCTTATCCTTGTCGGAGAGGGTCATAATGGGAGCTACAACGATAGAGTCGCCTGTGTGAACGCCTACGGGATCGATGTTCTCCATACCGCAGATGGTGATAGCGTGGTCGCTGCCGTCACGCATAACCTCAAACTCGATCTCCTTATAGCCCTTAACGCTCTTCTCAATAAGAACCTGGTGAACGGGAGAGAGCTTGAATGCGTTGATACCTACCTCGCAAAGCTCCTCTTCGTTATTTGCAAAGCCGCCGCCTGTACCGCCAAGGGTAAATGCGGGACGGAGAACTACAGGGTAGCCGATTCTCTCAGCTGCCGCCTTAGCCTCCTCAAGATTATAGGTGATCTCTGAGGGAATGGTGGGCTCGCCGATAGGCTGGCAAAGCTCCTTGAACAGCTCTCTGTCCTCCGCCCTCTCAATAGATTCCGAGCTGGTGCCGAGAAGCTCTACACGGCACTCCTTAAGAATGCCCTTCTTCTCAAGCTGCATAGCCAGGTTAAGACCTGTCTGACCGCCGATGCCGGGAAGGTTGGCGTCGGGACGCTCGTATCTTAAAATTTTAGCAATATACTCAAGTGTGAGAGGCTCCATATAAACCTTGTCCGCAATGGCGGTGTCGGTCATAATGGTAGCAGGGTTGGAGTTAACGAGAACAACCTCGTAGCCCTCCTCCTTTAAAGCAAGGCAGGCCTGTGTGCCCGCATAATCGAACTCCGCAGCCTGACCGATAACGATAGGTCCGGAGCCGATGATCATAATTCTCTTTATATCTGTTCTCTTTGCCATTTTCTTTTTCCTCCCAAATTATGCTAAATCAGAGTATACTACTCTTCCCTCGTACACGGTCAGAAGGCATCTGCCGTATACCTCGTCACCCTCAAAGGGCGTTGCCTTACCCTTTGACAAAAAGTCCTTCGGGTCGATCTTATATTTTTCATCAAGCTTAAACACTGTAAAGCCCGGGTCGGTCTTAATATTAAACCGCTCTCTCGGTACTATGGACATAAGCTCGGTAAGTCTTTCTATGCTGATTATTCCCGGCTTGACCAGATTTGTATAAAGCAGGGGGAAGCAGGTTTCGATACCCACAACACCCATAGCGCTCTTTTCAAGCCCACGTGACTTTTCCTCGTCGGAATGAGGTGCGTGGTCGGTAGCGATCATATCTACCGTACCGTCAAGCAGGCCTCTCAGCATCGCCTCTCTGTCCTCGGGTGATCTGAGTGGCGGATTCATCTTGAACCGTCCGTTCTCCTGAAGGTGCGAATCGTCAAGCAACAGGTAATGAGGTCCTGTCTCGCAGGTAACGTTCAGTCCCTCTGCCTTCGCACGTCTGATAATCTCAACGCTCTCCCCAGTGGAAACGTGGCAGACGTGATATGCACAACCGCTTTTTCTCACAAGCTCCATATCCCTCTCGATAGGCCCCCACTCGCTCTCCGAGCAGATGCCACGGTGACCGTGAGCTCTTGCATACTCGCCGTCGTGGATATATCCGCCTCGAAGCAGAAAGTTATCCTCGCAGTGAGCGACTATCATCTTACCAAGTGCCTTTACCCTCTCCATAGCGGCAAGCATCATCTCCTCACTCTGCACGCCACGGCCGTCATCCGAGAAGCCGCAAACGTACTCTGCCATATCCTCAAGATCGGCAAGGGTCTCGCCCGCCTCTCCCTTGGTAATAGTGCCGTAGGGGAATACCGCAACAGATGCGTCACGGCGTATTATCTCAAGCTGTTTCTCAAGATTTTCTCTTGAGTCGGGCGTTGGATTTAAGTTCGGCATTGAGCAAACTGCGGTAAATCCGCCTCTCGCCGATGCCGCCGTACCGCTGGCTATGGTTTCCTTATAAGAAAAACCCGGTTCTCTGAGATGAACGTGAACATCACAGAAACCGGGCAATATAACAGCATTATCAAAAACAGAGGAGGAGTCAAAAGCGGACACGTCCCCTGCAAAAACAGAAAGAGAAGTGCCATCAAAAAGCATATCAGACTTCTTCATAGAGCCGTTTTCATAAACGAGAGCACCACGGAACAAGGCCATCATAACACACATCTCCTTTATATCATATTATTTCACATTATTATAACATAGTATAATTGTAAAGTCAAGTGGGCGAAAGGGAAAATCGGCGCTTAAAACAGAAAACTATCTTGTGCATACTGCACTAAAAAAGCGGAGAGCGATTAACACTCTCCGCTTAAAGCATTTTATTCTGTTCTGAGTGCAACAACGGGATCCTTGTTTGCCGCACTCTTTGCGGGAGCAAGTCCCGAGATAAGAGTCAGACCAATGCTGAGGCAAACGAGGAATATTGCGTTGTTTGCGGGAAGGGCCGCAATATTTGCGTAGCCGATAAGAGGATAAAGTATCAGGTTTACAAGTGCGGAGATCAGATAGGTCACTCCAATACCGATAAGACCTGCCAGAAGTCCGATAATTGCAGTCTCGGCAATAAAGAGGTTGGATACGTCACGCTTACGTCCACCGAGGGAACGGATAACACCGATCTCCTTGATACGCTCAACAACCGATACGTAGGTGATAATTCCTATCATAACGGTAGAAACAACAAGAGAGATGGAAGTGAACGCAATCAGAGCGTAGGAGATAATGTCAATCATTGTGTTGATCATGTTGATAATCAGCGCAAGGGTGTCGGTGTAGGTTATCTCACGTCTGTCCTCTCCCTTGATCTCCTCGCCGTTTACGGTAAGGGTAATGTCCTGATCGTTCCATCTGTCAAGATACTGAGTAACCAGAGCTTTGTCATCGAAGGAGATGGGATAAATCTTCACGCTCGAAGCAAGGTCGTTGCCGCCGAGAGATGCCGCAACAGAGGAGCGAGTGCTGAAGGAATATACATTCTCCCCCTTCTTCTCCGCACGCTCGCCAACGATCTCAGCGCCGTCAAGAGCTGCATAAGGAATATAGTCAAAGTCATAGGTAAAGCTTGTGATCATACTGTCCGCCTTGTCGGGATCGCCGATAAGGTAGTTTATAAACTCCGACTCTGCATTTACCTCAAGAATGTGATTGGTAAGCGCCTCGGTGTAGTAAACGCCCGAGGAAAGCACGCCGTAGGAGATATTTTCGTTAGGAGTAAGGATACCCACAACCTTAAGGGTCATACCGTCCTCGTGTCTTTCATCCATCTCGCCCTTGTATACGGGAGTGGTGGTGACGATATCATCCATACCGGGACGGCTGATGGTGGTGTCAGCAGTACTGAACAGGGTGTCAGTGGGATACCAGGTGAAGGTCTTGCCAAGCAGCTCCTCGTAGGTAAAATACTCACGGTAGAGCGACTCGTCGTAAATAGGATCGCCATTTTCATCCTTGTCGGTAGCCTTGTGGATAACCTCAATAAGCTCCGCCTGGGAGTAATAGCCAAGCTTTGCAAGAAGAAGGTCGGTCAGCTCGTCATCCGAATCGAGAACGAGCATAATCTCATCCGCCTCGTCGGCGATCTCACCTGCGGCTATCTGATACTGACTCTCGATATATTCAATATTTCCGGGAGCCTGCGCCATATTGGGAGCAAGTCTGTCTACCATAGATGCAAGGTCGGAATAGTCGGTCTCCGAAAGCACCGCCTTGTAAATATCAACGACCTGCTTTAAGGACATATGTCTGCCGTCATCGCCGGGAATCTCGTTGAAATCGGTAAAAACGGTTCTGTTAAGATCAATACCGTAGCTAAGCACAAGAGCGTTGTAGTACTCCTTCGGCATAGCCTTGACGTAATCGATATATTCGTAGGTTATTTCGTTCTCAACCAGCATAGTGTCAAAGGTGTCGCTGGTCTTGATGAGATGCTCGATTACCGAGGAGATATATACGCTGTTGGGGTTCTTGATGATTCCAATCTGATCCTCAACCTCCATCATATCGGTTATGGCGCCAAGATCAAAAGCGTTCTGGGTTATGGTAACGGGGTTGCCCGAGAGCATATCGTCCTGCATGGATGCGATATAGCCCTTGATACCTGCCGAGAAGGCAAGAACCATTGCAATACCGATAATACCGATAGAGCCTGCAACACCAACCATAGCCGTTCTGCCCTTCTTGGAGATAAGGTTACGTGCGGAGAGACGGAAGGCGGTAAATACCGACATCTTTGCCTTTTCCTTAGACTTTTTATCGTTTTTCTCAGCAACTTTCTGAAGCTCACGCTCTTGCTCCGCATTAACGAGAGAGGCGTACTCCTCCTCGCTTACTGGATCGGTGTCCTCAATGATATTACCGTCAAGCAGTCTTACGATTCTGGTGGAATACTGCTCTGCAAGCTCGGGGTTATGGGTAACCATAATAACAAGCCTCTCGCCCGCTATCTCACGGATAAGCTCCATGATCTGCACGCTGGTTACGGTGTCAAGTGCGCCTGTGGGCTCGTCGGCAAGAAGGATCTCGGGCTCGTTAACAAGCGCTCTTGCAATAGCAACTCGCTGACACTGACCGCCGGAGAGCTGGTTGGGACGCATATAATACTGATCCGAAAGACCAACCTTATCAAGCGCCGCCTTGGCGCGTCTTACCCTCTCCTCCTTATCAATGCCGGCAATGGTAAGAGCAAGCTCCACGTTGCCAAGTACGGTCTGGTGAGGAATAAGGTTATAGCTCTGGAAAATAAAGCCTATGCGATGGTTTCTGTATACGTCCCAATCTCTGTCACGGTAGAGCTTTGTACTCTTTCCGTTAATAATAAGATCGCCCGAGGTGTATCTGTCAAGACCGCCTACAATATTAAGGAGCGTGGTCTTTCCACAGCCCGAGGGACCGAGAATGGAAACGAATTCTTTGTCACGGAAGGTAATATCCACACCACGCAGAGCGTTGACCGTCTCCGACGAGGTTATGTAGTCCTTCGTTATGTTGCGTAATTCAAGCATTGTTTTGATCCTTCTTTAGTTATTTGGAATAATTATATCCAAAAAATATGAACAAATAACAGATATATAATAAATTTTTATTTAATACTACTCAACCTTAAGCTGTCTTACCCATATTCCCTTGTTTACTAGGATAAGTCCGGGAACAATCTTCAGATTCTCCACTATAAGAATTATAGGCAGAAGAGCGTAGAAGGAGAGGTCGGTGAAGCTGACGAGAGCTGCCAGCGTGGGTATAACGATGACCCAGGCGTACACGCTGTCGAACAGCATGGTAATAAACACACGTCCGCCCGAACGGATGGTATAATAGGTTGCGGTAGCCAAGGCGGCAAGAGGCATCGTAAGGCCAAAGCAAACCATATTATAGCTGGCAATATCTATAACAGACTCAACGTCGGTATAGATTCTCGGGAACACGGGCGAGAGTGCAAGCTGAATGCCCATCATAATAAAGCCCATAAATACCGCAAAGGCAAGAAGCTTTTTATCGGTCTGCTTCGCCTCATCCAGCTTGCCTGCTCCAAGCAGGTTTCCGACGATTATGGCAATGGATGAGCTTAAAGCAAAGTAGGCTACGCTGAGAAGGTTCTGCAGATTGAAGGAAATATTCATTGCAGGAAGAACCTCGGGTCCCAGCTTAGAGTAAAACATATTTGTTACGGTAATCGACAAGGACCAGAGAAGCTCGTTGGTAAGAATGGGCGCACCCTTGATGATAACCTGCTTGATAAGCGCTCCCGGAACGTGGAATTTTCTGAACAGTCCTGTAATAAACGGACATTTTTCACTATTTCTATGCGTCCAGAAAATAAGAATAAACAGCTCAAGAAACCTTGAGAGCGCTGTTGCTATCGCCGCACCCGCAACACCGAGCGCAGGGAAACCGAGCAGACCAAATATAAGAATAGTGTTAAATACAAGGTTAGTAAAAATAGATACCGCACTGGCAACCATAGGAACAACGGTCTGACCCGTCTCACGAAGCGTTGAAGCATACGCCTGCGACAGTGCAAACGGAATGAGTCCGATTACAATATATGCAATATATCCCTTTGCCGAGTCGAAAACAAGCTGAAGGTCAAGCTCCTCATCGCCCTCTCCCTCGTGAATAAAGCTGTTGATCAACCCATCCTGAAGGGTGCAAAGAATAACAACGCCAAGAATACCGATTATCAGGGTGCTGATAAGCTTGATTCGCATAGTATTCCGCACGCCGCCTATATCTCCACGACCGTTAAACTGCGCAGTGAAAATGCCTGCAGCCGATACTGCGCCAAATATGGCAAGGTTAAACACGAAAATAAACTGGTTAACGATAGAAACACCTGACATCTGCTCGGTACCAACCCAGCTTACCATAAGGTTGTCAAGTAGGTTAACGAGATTCGTGACGGTGTTCTGGATTATCATAGGTATTGTGATGGCAAGCACACGCCTGTAAAACGCCTTGTCACCTATGTAATTTTTAAAAAGGTTCTTAAGCTTCATTTCTGTCCTCTGAAAATTTATTAACATTTCATTTTATCATATATAGAAGAAAAAATCAACAGAAAAATAATCAAACAGTAAAGAGCAGAAAAACAAAACATTTTCCACCTTACAAAAAAGCAAAGAAAAACACCAAATTCCTCAGAAAATGGTGTTTTATGTAATGTTTTATTTACTTTTTAAATCTCAAAGCCTATAAGCAAACCACCCTGCTCTGCGTAGAATGAGCAAAGTCCGCCTGCCATTCCCACGTCGATTTTTGCCTCGGGGTAGATGTCCTTTATCTTTGAGATAAGCAGCTCTGCTGCAGGAAGATTGTTTGCGTGGTGAATCTTCACTCTGCCGCCCTTATATCCGTCGCCTATCATATTGGCAAGAATATCTCTTGCGGTAGCCTCGGGGCCTCTTGATTTACATATCATCTCAAGCGTTCCCACATCACTCGCTCTGCCAATAGCACGAATGCCGAGAAGCCCTGCCATCCTGGCAACTATGGGACTTACTCTGCCGTTGTTTGCAAGATTGTGCATAGACTCAAGAGCAAATAAAAGCCTTGTGTGATTTAAGTTGTAGTCGGTGATCTCGGTCTTAACGGTCTCAAAATCCTTGCCCTCAAGGATCAGATCACGAAGTCTTTCAATAACCAGAGCGCTTTCAGGTCCTGTGGAAAGGCTGTCGATCACGTGAACACGTCTGTCGGGGTGGTCTGCAAGATAGGTCTTTGCCGCCACAGATGCCGCATTGAAGCTGCCGGAAAGGTTGCTGGTGATAGTGATGCAGAAAACGTTTTCACATTCACCGAAGGCTAAAAGAAACTCCTCGGAATTGGGACAGGAGGTGCGGGATTTACCCTTGTATTTTTTTAAGTCTGAGAGCATACCCACAACGTCAAGGCTCTTGTCGTCGACATACTCCCTCTCTGAAGTGATGATCTTAAGTGGAGCGCTTTCAAAGTCAATTCCCGACAGCTCCTTAATATCGGAGGAGGAGTCGGACACGATTTTAAAATTCATTTTTCTGTCTCCTTTTTTGAGATGCTACTTAATTATAGCATATTTTTTTCGAAGTGTCAACAATTCGTGAACTTATTAAAGGGTGGACTTTGCAAGCGAGAATTTTGCGAAAAGCACAGATTTATATGGCTTCAGGCGTGTTCGCTTTAGGTTATTGGTGGCTAGTCACCAAAGGATGACAGGTATTTTTCACCGCCGTCGGGGAGTAGAGTCACTATATTTTTGTCTTTATTTTCTTCTCTTTTTGCAACCGAAATTGCCGCAGAAAGCGCAGCGCCCGAGGATATTCCCGCAAAAATCCCTTCGGTACAGGCGAGCTGCCTTGCACAAAGCATTGCATCCTCAGTGCTTACCGTTATGACTTCGTCCAAAAGAGAAATGTGGAGAAGCGGCGGAGTAAAGCCTGCGCCAATGCCCTGTATTCCGTGACTTCCCGCCGATCCTCCCGACAGCACCGCAGACTCGGAGGGCTCCACACCAATTAGCCTTACCGACGGTATTCTTTCCTTTAAGTACTTCCCCGCTCCGCTTAACGTTCCGCCCGTACCCACTCCGCAGATAAAGATATCCACCCGTCCGCCCATATCCGAGTATATTTCGGGACCTGTGGTCTTATAATGAGCCAGCATATTATTTCTGTTTGTAAATTGTCTCGGTATATAGCTGTTTTTTACGTCAAGCGCCAGCCGCTCTGCCCTCTCTATCGCTCCCGCCATACCCTTGTGGGCCGAAGTAAGCATAACCTCGCCGCCGTAGGCCTTTATAAAAGCCTGTCTCTCAGGTGACATATTCTCGGGCATAACTATAAGCGCAGAGTAGCCAAAGACCGCCGACAGCATGGCAAGAGAGATTCCCATATTTCCGCTTGTCGCCTCTATGACACGACCCTTTTCATCTATCAGCCCCTCGCCAAGAGCCGACCTTATCATAAAAAGCGCCGCCCTGTCCTTTACCGATCCCGAAGGGTTGAAGCTCTCGAGCTTTGCGAAAATACCCGACTTAAGCCCGAATTTTTCTTCAATTCCACGAAGGCGCAGGATTTTTGTTTTTTCTATAAGCGAAGATATATTCATAATTTTTCCTCCAAAAGCTTATTGACAAGAAAGTGATATATGATATATAATATATTCACAGAAAATAAATATAAGGACAAGTCTTATGAAAATAATTAAGAGAAACGGAGCCGAGGCTCTCTTTGATAAGAGTAAAATATACGCCGCTGTATGCAAGGCTAACGAGGCCGTTGAGCCTGTTCACCGCATAAGCTACGAGCAGATACAGGCCATAACCGACAGCGTTGCCTCAAGGTGCGAGCGCCTTGGCAGAGCGACCGAGGTTGAGGAAATACAGGATATGGTTGAGAGGGAGATAATGTCGCTTGGCGCATTCACCCTTGCAAAGGCCTATATTACCTACCGTTACACCCGTGAGCTGGTGCGTAAATCCAACACCACCGACGAGCGCATTATGTCGCTTATCGAGCGCTCAAACGAGGATATAAAGACCGAAAACTCTAATAAAAATCCTACCGTCAACTCCATTCAGCGTGACTATATGGCAGGCGAGGTGTCAAAGGATCTGACACGCAGAATACTTCTGCCACCCGATATTGTCAAGGCTCACGAGGAGGGCATTATCCACTTCCACGATGCAGACTATTTCGCACAGTACATGCACAACTGCGATCTTGTCAACCTTGAGGATATGCTGCAGAACGGTACGGTTATCAGCGGAACGCTTATCGAAAAGCCAAAAAGCTTTGCCACCGCCTGCAACATTGCGACACAGATCATTGCCCAGGTCGCATCCAATCAGTACGGCGGACAGTCTATAAGCCTTACTCATCTTGCGCCTTTCGTTGACGTCAGCAGAAGGAAGATCAGAGCGAGGGTTATCGAGGAGCTTACCGAGGCGGGCGTTGATTTTTGCGAAAAGCAGATAGATTCCATCACCGAGCAAAGACTCCGTGAGGAGATAAACCGTGGCGTTCAGTGTATTCAGTATCAGGTAGTTACCCTGCTTACCACCAACGGACAGGCACCCTTTATCACCGTGTTTATGTATCTTGGCGAGGCAAAGGACGAGCAGACCAAATCCGACCTTGCGCTTATTATCGAGGAAGTGCTGAAGCAGCGCATCCAGGGTGTCAAGAACGAGGCGGGCGTATGGATAACCCCCGCATTCCCCAAGCTTATCTACGTGCTTGAGGAGGATAACGTAAACGAGGGCTCAAGGTTCTATCACCTTACCCGTCTTGCGGCGAAATGCACCGCAAAGCGTATGGTTCCCGACTACATATCCGAGAAAATTATGCTTCAGAACAAGATAGACAAGAACGGTAACGGACAGTGCTATACCTGTATGGGCTGTCGTTCCTTCCTCACTCCCTATCTTGACAATGAAGGCAAGCCCAAGTACTACGGCAGATTCAATCAGGGCGTGGTTACGGTAAACCTAGTTGACATAGGTCTGTCCGCCGAGGGCGATATGGACAGATTCAGAAAGATCTTCGACGAGCGAATGGAGCTTTGTCACAGGGCGCTTCGCTGCCGTCACGAAAGACTTCTCGGAACTCCCTCGGATGCCGCTCCCATACTCTGGCAGTACGGCGCTCTCACAAGACTAAAGCCCGGCGAGAAGATAGACGAATATCTCTACGGCGGCTACTCCACCCTTTCTCTTGGCTATGCAGGTCTTTGGGAATGTGTGCTTGCTCTTTCGGGCAAGAAGCTCACCGAGCCTGAGGGCGAGGCGCTGGGTCTTGAGATAATGAAAATGCTCAATTCCTACACTGCAAAGTGGAAGGCCGAGGAGAATATCGACTACTCGCTCTACGGAACTCCCCTTGAAAGCACAACCTACAAGTTCGCAAAGTGTCTGCAGAACCGCTTTGGCATCGTCAAGGGCATAACCGACAGAAGCTATATCACCAACTCCTACCACGTGCACGTGACCGAGGAGATAGACGCCTTTGAAAAGCTCTCGCTTGAGGCAAAGTTCCAGGCACTCTCTCCCGGTGGTGCAATCTCCTACGTTGAGGTTCCCGATATGCAGTCCAATATTGAGGCTGTGCTTGACGTGATGCGATACATCTACGATCACATTATGTACGCCGAGCTTAATACCAAGAGTGACTACTGTCAGGTGTGCGGCTTCGACGGTGAGATCGGCATAGTCGAGGAAAACGGCAAGCTTATCTGGGAGTGTCCCAACTGCGGATGCCGTGATCAGAGCAGGATGAACGTGGCAAGACGAACCTGCGGATATATCGGCACACAGTATTGGAATCAAGGCAGAACCAGCGAGATAAAGGACAGAGTTCTGCACCTTTAATGCAGGTTTTTTGTAAATTATTATTGTCATTTCAGCATAAAAGCTCCCGTTTTCGGGAGCTTTTATTTTTTGTTTTGCTGTTCTTTGTGGTCAGAATTGAAAAATCAGAGAGTATGCCTCATATCATTCATCATACTCTTGACACCCGGCATTTTATCTGCAAAAAAGCCCTTTACCTTGTTGCCGATAGTCACAGCGCCCGCTGTTGCAAGGCCTATGATCGCAAGAGCCACGTAAGGATGTCGCACCATTCGTCCTTTTTTGTTATTAAACATTCTTTTTCTCCTTTTTGTGAGTTAATTATATTTTAACCGCAGGAGTAAAAATTATTTATATCATTGACAAAACTTCAATAATGTTGTAAAATAAAAATAGAAAAAAGGCGGTTAATATTGGATCGGTATGACGATTCAAGGAAAGGACCTACACAATGATCAGATGCAAAAAATGCGGATACCGAAACCCGAGATATGACACAGTCTGTCCCGAGTGCTCCACCATCTATGAGCTTACCGAGAGCGAATGCTCCGAGCTTATGGCAGAGGCGGAAAAGCTGCTTGACAGAAATGATTTTATCCGTGCGGTAAATATATACAAGCTCTTGGCTTCGGTTGGCAACAGAGATGGTGAAAGAGAGCTGGCTCTCGTTCTGGAGCGTGGTGTTCTGCTGCCCAGAGATTACGAGGCGGCAATTCAGTACTATGCCTCTGCGGCAGTAAAGGGCGACGCATATTCCGCATATAAGCACTCACGCACGCTGGTCGGCAACGATTCGCTTGCTGATTTCTGGCTTGCATACTCGGCTCTTATGGGCTGCAAGGAGGCATATCCCGATGCCTTCGTCCTCTATTCCAAATATAAAGAGAGGGGCACTGCGGCATACTATTGCTCGCAGATAGCCGAGGAGGAGGACACCGACGCTATAATCGAAATGGCAAGACGTCATCTCTACGGCGACGGCGTTGAGCAGGATGAGAGAATGGCGAAGTGGTATATGGAGCGCATTGACCGTGTTCCCCTTCACGCTCTGAAGCTTCAGCGCAGACTTCAGGCGGTTGCGGGCAGAGCGGTAAGACCCGAGCTTCCCAGATTTACCGAAAAGAACAGAATTATAGAAAAGCTTATTGCTGCGGCTAAAAAGCACGGCTTCAATAAGGTTCTCCTCTCCCTCTGTCAGCTTTATGCAGAGAACGGAACGAAAAACTCGGGCGTTTTCCTCGCCCTGCTTCACATCGAGGGCATCGAGTTCCAGCAGAACGTGGAGCTTGGTATCTCTATGCTTGAGGATGCTGTCCGTGAGGGATCGGTGATCGGCTCCAAGCTTCTCGGCGACCTTTATGCCGGCGGAGAGTACGTTGACGTGGACAATCGCAAGGCGGTTCACTATTACAGACAGGCTGCCGCTCTCGGCGGCGAGGGCGAGTACGAAAGCCTTGGCGACATTTTCCACCACGGCGGTATCACCGAGCCTGATTATGCTCTCGCACTCTCGCTTTACGAAAAGGGGGCGGAGGCAGGCAGCTTTGGCTGTCAGAGAAAGCTTAATATGATGCACGAGGAGCGTGAAAGATTTTACATAGAGGCCACAAGGCTTGAGCGCAGCGCTCCCGACGAGGCGTTTATCCTCTTCAAAAAGTCGGTTGAGGCAGGCTATCTGCCCGCACACGCAAGGATAGGCTGGTATTACGAAAGAGGTATTGGCACAAGGGTTGACCGCAAGGCAGCCTTCAATCACTACAAGGCGGCATACGAGGCGGGCGACAAGAGAGCTATCGAGAGCCTTGGCAGATGCTATGCAAGAGGAATCGGTACGGCATTTAACTTTGATAAAGCATCCGAGCTTCTGTCGGTGGCGAGAGAAATGGGCTCCCACTCGGCAGACAGAGAGCTGTTCAGGATCTATGAAAATAAAAAGCGTCACATGATCCGCTCGCTCTACTCAACCGCAACAAGACTTTATTATCAGAGAAAATACGACGTGGCACGCAGTATGCTTGAGGTATGTATGCAGCTGGGACTTGGCGAGGCCACCTATTCCATAGGCTGTCTTTATGAGTTCGGTATCACCACCGAGCCGGACAGAAAGACCGCACTTCGCTTCTACAAGAAGGCCTATGAGCAGGGCTATTCCGACCCAAGACAGTATCACAAGCAGAGCATGCTCCGTATCTGGAAGCAGAGCTGAATATAAAAAGAAGGCAGGATTTCCTGCCTTCTTTTCTTTTATGAATTATTATTTATCAAGAGGATATGCACGTCTGTCATCAAGAGTGCTTACCTTAAGGTCGGGCCAATCAACGATGATCTCGGTGAAGATGCTCATATATGCACGCATAGTGAAGTATTCCTCATCATAGAAGCTGAACAGCTCGTCTTTACACTCCTCAACAAGCTCCTTATACTCCTCATCGGAGTAGTCGTCCTTCTCCTTACCCTCGTAATCCATATACTGAGCGATGTATTCGTCAAGATATTCCTGACGGATGGTCTCGATTTCCTCAGCAAGTCTTTCGTCGCTGGGAAGAAGGTTCTCTTCTCTCATAATGTAGAACATTACAAGTCTCTCTCTGGTGTTATCCTCAGCAAGAGCAGTAATGTACTCCTGCCACTTCTGAGTGGAGGGAAGACCGAGATATGCGGGAATGTAGGTCTCAAGGGTCTCGTAAGTGGTATATTTACCGGTAGAGTTACTGTAAACCTGTCCGCCGGAGGCAATGAACTGCATTCTCATCTCGTCCATGAAGTCCTCGTAGATCTCCTCTACAACGTAGCCGGGGTACTTCTTAGCCTTGGAGATCTTTTCATAGTGAGCCCAGACAGCATCCTCAACAAGAGAGAGGTAGGTGGTCTCATAGATCTCATCAAGAGTCTTGTTTACGAAGTCGTAGTACTTATCAACAAGGGTTTCACCCTCGTACTCGTTAAGCTTCTCGAGAGTAAGAGCGATCTCCTCATTCTCGATCTTATCGGTGAGATACTCATCGGTGAACTCAGGGCAAATATAGTCTACGATGCCCTCAACGTAAACCTCAAAGTATGCGGTCTCGTTACGGAGATCGGTCTTGGAGTAGTCGTAGGGGAAGTAGCACTCGATAACCATAGGATTGGTCTCGCACTCGGTGGTGAAGTTAATGGTAAGATCGGAGTAAAGAACCTCCTTGTCGTTAAGAGTAGCAACAATATCCTTTTTGTTACCGAAGCCAATCTCAAGGAGCTTCGCCTTAAATCCTGCGCCGTAGATTGCGTCAAGGTCGGTGGAGAGATCCATTCTAACGTTCTTGAAGGTCTGATCCTTTTCTTCCTTGGATGCGGCCTTAATGGTATAGGTTACGTAAGCGATCTGATCCTCGGTGATCTCACCCTCAATGATCTTCTCAAACTTGGAGTAATCGCCGGTGTTAAGGCCAACAAGTCCAAGCTCAAAGCCGGGAACGAAGTTGTTGGAGCCGATGCTGAGCGCATAGGTTCCTGCATCACCGAAGTTGCACATATTGTCAACGACGATCTCCTTGCCCTCCTCATCAAGCAGATAGCCACGGTACCATATGTTTACGGTATCGCCTGCGCTGATGGTGTAAGCAGAGGTAATGGTAGAGCCTGCGAACTTCTCGTTAAGCTCTCTGTCGGAATAGATAAGATTAAGTACGGTAATGTCTGCGTCGATCTCGTGGGGCTTTGCAACGTCGATCTCGATCTTAAAATCCTTGTAGCTGCCGTCAAGCTCAACGTACTTACTAAGGTCGGACTTAAGATAATCAAATCCGTAGTCCTTCTGTACCGCCTGGATTATCATTATAACACCTGCGGCAATAAGCACGGCAACAAGCAGAGCTGCTGTAATTATAATGGCAAGATTCTTTTCGGAAATTCTCTTCTTGCCCTCTTCATTTTCTTTGTTGATCTTCTTTACGTTTTCACTCATTGCAGTAAAAACCTTTCATTATTAATATATTAATATAATCAAACGAAGGAGTCGGCAAAGGCGGTAGCCAGCTTGTCGCATCTTTCGTTATAATCGTGACCGTTATGTCCCTTTACCCACACAAAGCTGACCTTGTGTATATTGGTAAGAGCATAAAGCTTTTCCCAAAGGTCGGGATTCTTAAGCTCCTCACGGCCACGGCGCCAGCCTGCAGCCTGCCAGGAGTCCACCCAGCCGTTAAGATATGCGTCAACGATATATTTTGAATCCGAGTAGAGAGTTACCTCGCAGGGCTCCTTAAGTGCGGATAGACCCTTTATTGCTGCGGTAAGCTCCATACGGTTATTCGTAGTTTCCCTCTCGCCGCCGGACAGCTCCTTTTCGTAAGCACCGTAGACGAGTATAGCTCCCCAACCGCCCTTGCCGGGATTACCCCTGCAGGCGCCGTCGGTATAAAGCTGAACCTTTTTCATAAGCTAAAAGGCCCTTTCTTTTCTGTAGTTACAAGAAAACGGACGAAGGTTATTCGTCCGTTCTCTTTCAGTCCTTTCGGGACGGTAATGTCTATTATTCTGCGTCAGCTTCTTCAGCAATGATAGTGTACTTAACAGTTCTGAAGTCGATGAAGCATCCGTCGTCGGTGTACTTGTACTCGCTTACACCCTCAGCCTCGTTCATCTGAACGTTTGCACTGGTAAGGTAGTAGAAGAGTCTGTTAACCTGGAATGCCATACGAAGGTTAAGCTCGCCGTAATCGTCGCAAAGCTGTCTGTAGTAGGTAGAACCGACTTCCTTCTTGTAATCCTTCATGTAGTCGTCGTCAACAAGGAACTTGTCTGCGTCGGCACGAGCGGACTCGATGTTCTCCTTAGCGGTCTCCTCAAGCTCAGCGATCTTCTCGTCAGCCATATCGCCGTAGAGTTCTCTGATGGAATCCTCGTCTACCTCGTAAACGCCACCCTTGATGTCAAGCTCAACGTAGCCGTTCTCACCGGAGAGAGCCTTAACAGCATCAGTCTTGCATGCCTGAGCAACGATGAATACCTTGATCATGGGCTCAAGTGCTTCCTTAGCTTCCTTCTCGATAGCAGCATCGATCTTATCCTCGCCAACTACCTTAAGAGTCTTCTCAAGATAGTTCTGAAGATTGCCGTACTCCTCACGGTTAGAGGTGTCCTTATCGAAGTCGCCCTTGTAGAACTCGTACTCATAGGACTCGTAGATGTGCTCGCAGTACTCCTCGAGGAGATCCTCGGGATAGGAGTTAACAGTTACAGACTCATCGATAAGCTCCCAAACTGCCTTCTGAACATTCTTTACGATCTCGCTGTCGTAAGAGGTCTTAAGGTTGTAGAAGGTATCATCAACGTACTCGTTGAAGATCTCGGTACCAAGGTTCTTATCACCGCTGGTAGCAGCAGCGATCTTGGTCATAACACCCTTGAGGAGCTCAGCCTGAGCATCTGCAAGAGCTTCCTTAGCATCGTTGATAGCGGTCTTCTGAGCGGTAGTGGGCTTTTCGCCGCCATCCTCAACTGCCTTGTTGTAAGCATCGAGGAGCTTCTTAAGATCGGAATCTGCCTTGTAGAACTCGTTGTTCTCCTTCTTGGTATCGTAGATGTCTGCAATATCAGCAAGAAGATCGTCTATGCTCTCCTCGCCGTTCTTAAAGGTCTTATCCTTAAGAATATCAAAGGACTTAGCGGTAAGAGAATTGCCGAATACATAGTAGAGAAGCTGGTAAGCTGTGATCTCATTGTATGCGGGAGTATTGATAGCGTATACAGGATATACGTAGTAGGTAAGCTCCTTATTCATAAGGTCTACCTTGGTTGCGGAGTTGTAGAGAGAGGAGGGTGCAGTCTCCTTCTTTGCGGGCTTCTCTGCATCGTCGGTGTAGGGGGTGTACTTAAAGGTTGCGATAGGATCGCACTCACCCTCTACCTTCCAGAGAATCTTAACGTCGCTGTAGGTGTAGGTAACATCACCCTCGGTAACGTTGAAGGTCTTCTTGGTCTTTACAGTATTGTCAACCTTGGTATCGAATACCTCGAGAGTAGAACCAACGTTAGCTACGGAATCGCTAGCAAGGAAGTAACTGTGAAGAGTGTTCTCGGGATCAAGGGTGATAAGCTCATAGGAAGCCTTCTCGGTAACCTTGCTCTCTACGCCGTCAGTGGTCTTGGTGTAGGTACGGGTGTAAGAAATGTAGATCTTATCGCCTGCCTTAACCTTGATAGCCTCAGCCTTTGCGTTCTTGATCTCATCAGCGGTAGCGTCGGGCTTGGACTCCTTAAGGTCCTCCTCTGCTCTGGTCTGAAGATCAGAAGCGGTAAGCATCTCATATACGTTGGTAAGAGCGTTAGCGTTAAGATTGTCCTTAACGAGCTTAACAAACTCGTTGTAATCCTTCTTCTCGAAGAAATCACCGAGGCTGAGCACGTGGTTAGCCTTAGTGGAAGAAGCGGTAATGCTGGACTTGTTCATATTGTCAACGAAGAAGTAGTTAGCGTCGTCGGCAGGAGTGCCATCCTCGTTAACCTTATCTACTGCGTAGTATACGAAGTAAAGTACAGCGCCTGCGGAGAGCTCGCCGCTCTTAACCCAGTCTTCCTCGTCGGTGTCTGCTACGATCTTGTTAGCAACAGTGTTATAAATGTTAGCTTCAACAATGCTCTTTCTGGTATCAGCATCGGTTGTAAAGCTGCCATCCTCGATCTCGAGCTTGCCAAGTGCTTCCTTGAACTTGCCGTAATCGAAGTCGGCGTAATCGTTGAGCTTCTCATCTGCAAAATCAAAGCCACCACAGCTTGTCAGTGCAAGAAGAGACATCACAACAGTAAGAATTAATGCAACAATTCTCTTTTTCATGTCTTTCATCCTTGTAAAAAATGTATTTCAAATTCCGTGCCATACGACACGATTAAATTGATCAAAGTCAGCGGATATTTTTGCTTATCGTACAATCCGCTGAACTATTATAGCATACAAAATATGAAAATGCAAATGTTTTTTCGATTTTTTTAAAATTTTTTTATTTTATTAATATTTTATAGTTTTTTTGCATATAAAAAGCACAAAAATAGAGCTATAATTCCTAACTTTGACCAAAAAGCGATTTTGTTCTTGACAAAACTCTCTTAACATTGTATAATTCTTTAGTAAGAAATAAGATATTATACACCAATTCGGAAGGATATATTATAATGAACGGCGACAAGAAAATTGTTTTCTCGGGTGTTCAGCCCTCGGGAAACCTTACCATAGGAAATTACCTCGGAGCGATCAAGAATTTCTCCCGCTTCAGCGAGGATTATAAGACCTTTTACTGCGTTGTTGACCTTCACGCCATCACCGTAAGACAGGTTCCCGCTGAGCTTCGCAGAAGAACCTACGAGACCCTTGCTCTTTACATGGCTTGCGGCCTTGATCCCCAAAAGAATACACTTTTCGTTCAGTCCCACGTGCCCGCTCACGCAGAGCTTGGCTGGATGCTCGACTGCTACACCATGTTCGGTGAGCTTTCCCGTATGACACAGTTCAAGGATAAGAGCCAGAAGCACTCTCAGAACATCAACGCAGGTCTCTTTACCTACCCTACTCTCATGGCGGCGGATATTCTCCTCTACCAGACCGACGTGGTACCCGTAGGTGTTGACCAGAAGCAGCATCTTGAGCTTGCCCGTGATATTGCCGAGAGATTTAACCAGATCTACGGCCCCACCTTTACCGTTCCCGAGGGATATATGTCCACCGACACAATGAAGATTATGTCGCTGGCAGAGCCCACCTCCAAGATGTCCAAGTCCGACACCAATCAGAACGCTGTCGTATATATTCTCGACTCCAAGGATGACGTTATGCGTAAGTTCAAGAAGGCGGTTACCGACTCCGACGCTTGCGTGAGATATGCCGAGGACAAGCCCGGCGTATCCAACCTTATGAGCATCTACCGTGCCTTTACGGGTAAGAGCTTTGATGAGATCGAGCGTGAGTTTGACGGCCGTGGCTACGGTGACTTCAAGCTCGCCGTCGGCGAGGCATGCGCAGACGGTCTTGCACCTGTAAGAGATGAGTTTGCACGTCTTATGGCGGACAAGGCACAGCTCGAGCAGATCATGAAGGCAGGAGCAGACGAGGCGGCTTACTATGCTCGCAAAACCATGTCTAAGGTACGCAGAAAGATAGGTTTTGTAAACTAAAGATTGCAAAATAAGGCAAAAAGCGATTGTTTTCCAAACAGTCGCTTTTTTGAAAGGTATATAAAATGAGATATATTCTTGCATCAAAATCACCGAGAAGACGTGAGCTTATCGGCGAGATAATAAAGGATTTTGAGATCATCACCCGTGAGGTTGATGAGAGTCTTCCCGAGGGTATTCACCCGA
The DNA here is from genome assembly GCA_045536065.1 of Eubacteriales bacterium. GTDB lineage: Bacteria > Bacillota > Clostridia > Oscillospirales > CAG-272 > UBA1740. Next base: position 41,603 of record JAZSMV010000019.1, read on the forward strand.
GAGAGGGTGTTGAAATATTGGCTGTCAGAAAGGGAGAGGTAATTGCCGACGAGGTTGGAGGCGATGCAGTTGTTATTTCCTCTGACACGCTGGTAGAAATTGACGGTATTCCTCTCGGCAAGCCTGTCGACGAGGCAGATGCCTGCGCTATGCTCCGCTCGCTCTCAGGCAGGGCACACAACGTTCACACAGGCGTTGCGGTTCATTACAAGGAAAAATGCTTCAGCGGTGTTGCAAGCACTGCGGTTTACTTCAGAGAGATGACCGAGGACGAGATCTACGACTACGTGGCATCCGGCGATCCTATGGACAAGGCCGGCAGCTACGGTATTCAGTCGGGCGGAGGTAAATTCGTTGAGAAAATCGACGGCGACTACGACACGGTTGTAGGTCTGTCGGTCAGACTGACAAAAGAACTTATTAACGAGGCGCTCAATGACTAAGGCAGAGAAAAGAAAAAGACTTTCCGAGATTGTGGAAAGACTAAAAGAAATATATCCCGAGGCTGAGTGCGCTCTGCACTACGGCGGCGATCCCTGGAAGCTGCTCGTTATGGGCAGGCTTTCGGCGCAATGCACCGATGCAAGAGTAAATATCGTCTGCGAGGAACTTTTTGAAAAATTCCCTACCCCGCTTGACATGGCAAACGGCGACATCGCCGAGATCGAGCGCATTGTAAAGCCCTGCGGACTTTACAGAATGAAGGCCGACAACATCCGTGAGGCGAGCCGTATGCTTATCACCGACTTTGACGGCAGACTTCCCGACAATATGGATGATCTCTTAAAGCTTCCCGGCGTGGGCAGAAAGATTGCGAATCTTCTGCTCGGTGACGTATTCGGCAAGGAGGCGATCGTTTGCGACACCCATTGCATACGCATTTGCGGAAGGCTTGGAATGTATCCCGAAAAGGAGAAGGATCCCACGAAGATCGAAAAGATTCTCAGTGAGCTTATTGATTTGAAGGAGGGTAGCGATTTCTGTCACAGAATAGTGCTTTTCGGCAGAGAGATCTGCGGCGCAAGATCGCCTATGTGCGACAGCTGTCCCCTCTCCGATCTGTGTCAGAAATACATAAAAGAGCATGGAAAAGATTAAAATTTCGCTGCCCATAATAGTTGAGGGCAGGTATGACAAAAGCACCCTTTCCGGCTTTGTCGACGCTACGGTTATAACAACAGGCGGCTTCTCTATATTTAATAATAAGGAAAAGCAGACTCTGATAAGACGTATCGGAAGCAAGGGAATTATCATTCTCACCGACTCCGACGGAGGCGGAAAGCAGATCAGAAAATTTCTATCGGGAATACTCCCAAAGGAGAAGATCCACCACCTTTATATACCTCAGATCGAGGGCAAGGAGAGTCGCAAAAGAAAGCCTTCCGCAAGCGGAAATCTCGGCGTTGAGGGTATGGAAAAGGATGTGCTCATCCGACTGCTTACCCCTTTTGTAGATGGCGAAAAGGCGCAAAAAGGGGGTAAAATGATAACTAAAGTTGACTTTTTCACCGATAAACTCACAGGATGCGAGGGTGCAGTTGAAAACAGACGTAAAATTTGCGAGGTCTGTGATCTCCCGCAGGATATGACCCCCAACGCTCTTCTTGAGACGTTAAATCTCCTCTATGGCTATGACGAATACAAGAGGTTAGTCGAGAAATTTATTACAAAATAAGCTACAAACAAAAAAGAGCCCTTTTGCGCACCTGCTCTATCGTTGGTGTGCCAAGCGGCTCTTTTTTTATTACGATTCTAACTAAGCCTTTTATTACAGCTCGACAGCCTTAAAGGGCTCGAGTATCAGCTTGTCATCAAAATCAAATTCATCGGGAGTAGTATCGTCGGTGGTGCCGTAGTGAACGGGAATAGCGCACTTTGCGTCGATCTCATAAGCGAAGTCGGCGGCATCGGGAGCGTTCATATTATTACCTTTGCCGTTGATGGGAAGAAAGGCAAAATCAACTCCGTCGGGAGCAAGATCAAGCACGTCGTCGATCACGTCATAGTTATAGATGGTGTCACCGCTGATGTAGAAGGTCTGTCTGCCGTCGTCAATAATAAAGCCCACGGCCTCTCTGTCGGAATGCTCTGCGTGAACCGAATAGAAGGTAACGCCTCTCTCGCTCCAGACCGAGTGAGGAGCCATAAGCACGCAGTTGTGCTGACCGAAGGCGTTTTCAAGCTTTCCGTACACCGAGGGAGCCGCAAGAATAAGCGCAGGTGTGCTGCAGCCCGCAAGAACTCTCTCAAGGGTCGCCATATCGCAATGATCAATATGAGAGTGGGTGATCAGTATCACGTCGGGAGATGCGTTAAAATAGCTCTCGTCCGCTTCGATGCGTCTTTTCTTCTCGGGCTTTATCTCTCCGAGAGAATCGGTGAGGTAGGGATCGACCATTATTTTTATATTATCATTTTCAAGCAGAAGTCCTGCCTGTGTAAGCCAAGTAACCTTCATAATTTTTTCTTCCTTTATATATTATAAATAGGGAATACCCTTAAATATTATGGCATAATTTGACCTTAAAGTCAAGTTTTTTTATTCTTAACATTTATTACATTGACATTTGTCTACCTTTATGATATTATTTACTAAGAAAATAAAGAAAGGGTTTTTAGTCTTATCAATAAAATGAGTTCAAAGAAAAATGGCGGCGGCTTCTCTGCCTTCGCTAAAAAATATGAAAAAATAACCAGAGCTCTGCTGATGCTTCTGATATTCGTTGTCATCTCACTTGTGTCTGCGGTTCTGCTCTATGCCTTTGGCGTTATCTACTACGACGAGGGCATCCAGATAAACAAGGATCTGTTTCTCTACTTCTCTACCACCTGGTACGGATGTATTGTAATAATTATTGCGCAGGTTATCATAACCTCACTTCTCTCCTTCGTGCCCGGAGCATCGATGGCATTCATTATTTTACTTCAGTCGCTGTACGAGGAATCCTGGGTGGCGTTTATCGTCGCATTCTCGGGCGTAATGCTCTCCAGCATTATGATGTATCTGATCGGAAGATTTGGCGGATACGGTCTTGGTAAAAAGATCATCGGCGAGGAGGATTGTAAGAAGGCATCCGAGCTTCTGAACAACAAGGGACTTATCTACTTCCCTATGATGATGATGTTCCCCGTTTTTCCCGACGACGCTCTTGTAATGGTTGCGGGAACGCTGAAGATGTCGCTTAAGTGGTTCATTCCTTCCATCGTTTTCGGCAGAGGAATTGGCGTTGCGACAATCGTATTCGGCTTCTCCATCGTGCCCTTCGATAAGTTCACTTCTCCCTGGCATTGGGTACTCTTTATCCTTGCTTGCGCCCTTGTAATTGTGGCTGTATTTTTCGCCGCAAACAGGTTCAATAAGTACATGGAAAAGAAGAGAAATTCGAGTGAAAATTAACCCTCAAAAAGAGGCGAAAATCACACCTTGAAAAACGTCAAAAAACAGCTTCAAAAACGAAGCGAAAAAGACCTTATTTTTACCCTTAAAAATCCATCAAAAACAGCAACAAAGTAAGCTTAAAATCAGAGCGCTGAACCAGAGTGAAAATTAGCAAAATTTTAACCTGAAAATATCTCTGTTTCAAGAATCCAGATCCGATCATTTTTGCTCCGATTAAGTGCACAGAATCACGAAACAAAACCGAGTAAAAACGGTGTTAAAATCATCTGAAAATCAAGCTAAAATTTCACCGATTAAAGCACAGAAATTCAGCTTATTTTGATGGCTTTGATCCTTAAAAAACAAATCAAGACAAACAAGAAAAAACACCTTCTGAAAGAGCACTTTTCGGGAGGTGTTTTTTTATAAAAAGAAGGATGGATCATCAGATGGATTTCTCGGTTAAAAAAAGAGCCGTTTTTGCCCATTTTCAGTCTTTTTGGAGTTTTAAAAAAGGCTGAAATTTTAGTAAAAAGTTTGTTTTTGACCTTTAAAAAGTTGATTTTTTTGAAAATCTTTTTGAAATTATTCGAATTTTTCTTGATTTTTTTGAAATTTACCTTGATTTTTTCGAATTTTTGCTTAAAATTTTGAAATTTTGCGTGTTTTTTTGAAAAAACTTCATTTTTGCACTTTGTAAACTATAGTTACATAGATTTTTGCCTTTTAAGTCAATTTTCGGGGCGGTTTCAGAATGTTTTTCTAGCCGAAACTTCGGCAAATAGCATCCTTTTTTGCCTCCGTTTTGTACTTGTTTTTTAAGGCTTTTTTACGCAAAAAAACAGGCTTGTTTTTGGGGTTGTTTTTTATCATTTTCTTTCTTTTTTTCACTCTTTTTTGAGTAATAATTCTGCTTGTTTTGAAGCGATTTTTCCCGCCGTCCAAGGCCTGTTTTTTTATATCCTTTTTATATAAAAATCACCTCTGATTTTTCCTTTCTTCAGAGGTGATTTTTCCTTTTTATTCGACCGATTTTGAGGTCAAAATTTCTTTAATTTTATGTCTTATTTTTTTAGATTTTTTAGTCAAAAATCGATGCCAAATTTAATCCTTTCGAGGCAAGAATTTTATCTCTTTTTAAGGGGTAATTTTCGAGGTAATATAAGGCTGTTTTTCAGCTTGAAATTGCACCGATTTTTCACGGTTTTTTTACCTAAAAAATCAGTCCTGATTTTCGCCTCTTGCAATATCCTTAATTACCTCGCCTGCGATGATAAGACCCATCACCGAAGGGACAAATGAGATGCTTGCAGGAACCCTTTTTCTCTCCCCGTCCGACACCTCGGGAGGTATGACGGGAGGCTCCTTTGAGTAGACTACCTTAAGGTGATTTATACCTCTCTTGCGGAGTGCTGTGCGCACCGCACGGGCGAGTGGACAAACGGTTGTTTTCGATATATCCGACACCTCAAACATCGTGGGGTCAAGCTTGTTGCCCGCACCCATTGCCGAGATGATTTTGCTTTTCGACTCCTTTACCGAGGCGATAAGCTCCACCTTCGCCGACAGCGAATCTATGGCGTCTATTACGTAGTCGTAGGATGAGAAATCAAAGTTGCCCTTGGTGTCCTCATCGAAAAATATATTGTAGCAGCCAACCGAAGCCACAGGGTTGATGGATGCGATCCTATCACGCATTGCCTCGGTCTTATACATACCAATCGTTTCGTGAGTGGCGATTATCTGTCTGTTTATATTCGATACAGCAACTCTGTCAGAGTCGATAAGGTCGATGTGACCCACGCCTGCCCTTGCCAGAGCCTCGGCGGCATAACCCCCTACTCCGCCAACGCCGAAAACCGCAACTCTTGCCGCAGCAAGTCTTGACACACCCTCGGCTCCGAGTAGCATTTCTGTACGGGAATGTTGTTCGTTCATTTTTTCTTCCTTTATATTTATAAAGAGGTAACCTGAATTATTTTCCGAGATAAATCAGCAAAACACTGATATCTGCAGGATTAACTCCGCTGATGCGTGATGCCTGGCCTATGTTCATTGGTCTGATCTTGTCAAGCTTCTCCGCCGACTCAAGACGAAGGCCCACGATCTTCTTATAGTCTATGTCGGCAGGCAGACGCTTATCCTCCAGCTTGCGCTGTCTTTCCACCTCGGAAAGCTCACGCTTGATGTAGCCCTGATATTTTACCTTTATCTCAGCCGTTCTGATTACGGAGGAGGGTAGCTCGGGTCTGTCGGTATCAAGGCCGCAAATAGCCTTGTAGGACAGCTCAGGGCGACGAAGAAGCTCAGAAAGCTTAATGCCTGTGCTGATCTCGGCAGAGCCAAGAGCTCTTAAAATTTCGTTATTCTTGTTGGAAGGAGGAATGGTGGTCTTTTCAAGCCTTTTTATCTCATCCTCGATCTGCTTATGCTTTTCAAGAAATGCAGCATATCTCTCCTCACCGATAAGCCCAACTCTGTGACCGATAGGTGTCAGTCGCTCGTCAGCATTATCCTGGCGAAGCAGAAGCCTGTATTCACTGCGTGAGGTCATCATACGGTAGGGCTCAGCGGCTCCCTTGGTTACAAGATCGTCTATGAGAGTACCGATATACGAGGAGGATCTGGGGAGAACCATAGGCTCCTCGCCCTTTTCCTTAAGTGCCGCATTTATTCCCGCCACAAGACCCTGCGCAGCCGCCTCCTCATAGCCCGAGGTGCCGTTGAACTGTCCTGCACCGTAAAGACCGCTTACAGCCTTAAATTCAAGGGTAGGATACATCTCGGTAGGATCGGCGCAGTCATACTCGATAGCATAAGCATAGCGCATTATTTCGGCATTCTCAAAGCCCGAAAGACTGTGAAGCATCTCATACTGCACGTCGGTAGGCATAGAGGTAGAGAAACCCTGAATATATAGCTCGTCGGTATCAAGGCCGCAGGGCTCTATAAAGAGCTGATGGCGTTCCTTATCCGCAAAGCGAACCAGCTTTGTTTCAATAGAGGGACAGTATCTCGGGCCCTCGCCTGTGATATTGCCCGAATACATAGCGCTTCTGTCAAGATTTGAGAGAATAATACTATGGGTATCCTTATTTGTATAAACTATATGGCAGGGACGGATATTTACCTGGCAGGCAGGCTTTTTCTCGGTTCTGACAGAGTAAGGAACAGGCTCGTCCTCGCCCTCCTGGATTTCAAGAGAGGAAAGATCCACCGAGCGCAGATGCACTCTGGCAGGAGTGCCGGTCTTGAAGCGCTGAAGTGTCAGACCAAGCCCCAGAAGTGCCGAGGAAAGACCTACGGCAGGCATAAGACCGTCAGGACCTGCGGAAAACACCTTGTCGCCCACGAATATCTTGCTGTCAAGGAAGGTGCCGGTAGCAATTATTACACTGCTCGCCTGCCAGACCTCACCAAGAGCGGTCACAACACCTGTGACGCATTTTACTCCATCACGGTCCTCGGTGAGAATATCCACTATCTCCGACTGAATAAGGCGAAGATTCCTTTCGGACTCAAGAGTCCTTTTCATCTGTCTTTTATACTCTACCCTGTCAGCCTGAACTCTCTTGGAGTGAACAGCCGCTCCCTTACCAAGATTAAGCGTGCGTGACTGGATGGTGGCAAGATCGGCAGCATAGCCCATCTCACCGCCAAGGGCGTCTATTTCAAAGACCAGATGTCCCTTTGCGCTACCGCCGATAGAGGGGTTGCAGGGCATATTTCCAACTGCGTCAAGGTTGGTAGTAAACAGAACGGTGTCAACACCCATTCTGGCAGATGCAAGTGCGGCTTCAATACCTGCGTGACCCGCACCAATAACAGCGACAGAAGTTTTAAGCTCCATTTTTCCAACCTTTCTTTACATTTTTAGTAATTTTATATATTTTAGAAGCCAACGGGCGTAACATCGGTTACTCTGCCCGTAGAAGTGTCGAGAGAAAAAACGACTCCGTCGGCGTGACATTTGCCGCTTGAAGCCTTAAAGGGATGAGGGAGATTTGAGCGCATGCGGAGAACCACCGTGTCGGGATCCATACCGAGCACGCCGTCGCCCTCGCCGCACATTCCCACGTCGGTAATATAGCCTGTGCCAGAGGGCAAGATACGGCCGTCAGCCGTCTGCACGTGAGTATGAGTGCCGAAAATTATGTTTATCTTACCGTCATAAGCATAGCCTGTGGCAAGCTTTTCGCCGGTCGCCTCGGCGTGAAAATCAAGGATCGAGAAATCATACTGCCCCTCGGTCTCACGCAAAACCCTGTCAATATGAGTAAAATGCGAGTCGAGGACAGGATCGATATGCACCCTGCCGAGAGCATTGATAACCAGCATACGGTAGCCGTTGCAATCGAGAATAGTATATCCACGACCCGGCGCACCGTCGCCAAAATTTACAGGACGGATCATCTCCGCCGTGTCGTCAAGACAGGTATAAGCCTTTTTATTGCGCAGGGTGTGATTTCCACCCGTGATGCAATCTGCTCCCGAGCGAAGCAAAATTTCCGCAAGCTCGGGGGAAATTCCTGTGATAAAGGAAGCATTTTCTCCATTTACAACACAGAAATCGATTTTGTTCTGCTCTCTGAATTTCCAGAGATTTTTCTTGAGATGCTCAATTCCCGAAGGGCTGGTTACATCTCCGATTACGAGTATTTTCATTAATACAGCGCTTTCTATTCGGGTCATTCCCCGACGTAAATTTTTAATTTTTATGGGGCTATCACGCTGTGAGAGCCCCATTGTGTAGTTATTAAAGTAAGTTAGATGATAAGTAGATAAAATTGATGAAGTGCTAGCTTTAATTATCGCCAGCCGTAGTTACCTACGGCAAGATAAGAAAAGCGACGCAATTCGCAATTTTATCACTTAGCATAGTCTACGTGACGGGATTCACGAATAACCGATACCTTAATCTGTCCGGGATAATCAAGCGAATCCTCAATCTTCTTGGCAATGTCACGTGCAAGGATCTTCATCTTGTCGTCGGAGATAACCTCGGGCTTAACCATGATTCTTACCTCACGGCCTGCCTGAATTGCGAAGGTCTTTTCAACACCCTCAAAGTCACCTGCAACCTCCTCAAGCTTCTGAAGACGCTTGATGTAGTTCTCTACGTCCTCACGGCGCGCGCCGGGTCTTGCAGCGCTGATAGCGTCTGCAGCCTGAATGATGAAGTCAAGTGCGCTCTTAGGCTCTACGTCGTTGTGGTGAGCCTGAATTGCGTGGATAATATCCTTGTTCTCACGGTACTTGGTAGCAATATCAACACCAAGCTGAACGTGAGAGCCGTCAACCTCGGCAGTAACAGCCTTACCGATATCGTGAAGAAGACCTGCTCTGCGAGCCTGAGTTACGTCAACGCCCATTTCCTCAGCCATAACACCTGCCAGCATAGAAACCTCTATGGAGTGGCGGAGAGCATTCTGACCGTAGGAGGTACGGTACTTCATACGGCCGAGCAGCTTAATAAGCTCGGGATGGAGTCCGTGAACACCTGTTTCGAAGATAGCCTTCTCACCCGCCTTCTTGATCTCAAGATCAACGTCACGGCGAGCCTTTTCAACCATCTCCTCAATTCTTGCAGGATGGATACGACCGTCGCTGATAAGCTTCTCAAGAGCGATTCTCGCAACCTCACGTCTCACGGGGTCAAATCCGGAAACGGTGATAACGTCGGGAGTATCGTCAATAATAAGCTCAACGCCGGTAAGATTCTCAATAGTACGGATATTTCTACCCTCACGGCCAATGATACGGCCCTTCATCTCGTCGCCGGGAATCTCAACGACGGAGATAGCAATTTCGCTTACGTGGTCGGCAGCGAAACGCTGGATTGCGAGAGAAAGAATGTCACGAGCCTTGTTGTCTGCCTCGTCCTTAAATCTCTCCTCATACTCTGCGATCTTAAGAGCGGTCTCGTGCTGCATCTCCGAATCAAGACGTGCAACGAGCTCGGCCTTCGCCTCCTCGCTGGTAAGACCTGCGATCTTTTCAAGCATTGCAAGCTGTCCCTGTAAAGTTTTATTTACTTCTTCACGGGTTTTATCAGCATCAGCAAGCTTTTCGGTTAATGTTGCTTCCTTCTTTTCGATCTTCTCGAGCTTTGCATCAAGGGTCTCTTCCTTTTGGGTAATTCTACGTTCCTGTCTGGAAACCTCTTTGCGGCGCTCATTGAGATCACGGTCAGCTTCCTTTTTAAGCTGGAAAATTTCTTCCTTTGCGGAAATTATGGACTCTTTCTTTGCGTTTTCTGCATTTTTGATAGCATCTTCAAGGATCTTCTTTGCCTGTTCTTCGGCAGATCCGATTTTCTTCTCGGCTGAGAGCCTACGAAGTATAAATCCTAACGCAAGGCCAACGGCCAGTGCGACTACAATCAAAATTATAGCAAGTATGGGATCCAATTTACACCTCCTTCTGATTACGTTTTGTAATCTATATACATTGAATAAGATTTTATTGATATGGCGGGCGGTTTAACCAAAAAATAATAAACATATATTATTAACTGCGTATGCGCACACTCATACGTATATAATTATATAATATATTTATCATAAAGTCAAGCGAAAATTTAGTAAAATAGTTTAACAGAAGGTAAATTAATCCATAAAAATCTATAAAAATAGCTAAATTTTATGCTCAGAGTGAGTAATTTTCCCGTTTTTTACACAATTTTATGTGGTTTTTGAATTTAAAGTAGTTTTTAGCACTTTACTCGGTCTTTTGCCGAATGTTAACAAAAAATTCATAAAATAATCAACAAAAGTTCTTGACTTATGGGGCAAAATAGGGTATATTATATACGTAAGCGTTAGCACTCTACTACATCAAGTGCTAAAATTTAGAGAGAAAGAGGTATTAAAATGGATGATTCCCGACTTACCCCGAGAAAAATGCAAATACTCAAGGCCATAGTCGACGCCCATATTGCAGGCGGCGAGCCTGTAGGATCAAAATACCTTTCAAAAGAGACTCAGATCTCCTGCTCACCCGCCACTATCCGTAACGAAATGGCAGAGCTTGAGGAGATGGGCTATCTTGTTCAGCCTCACACGTCCGCAGGAAGAGTTCCCTCGGAGCTTGCATACAGATATTACGTTGATGCCCTTGTGCATCAGTACGCAAACACCAGAGCAGAGATCGACGAGATCAACGAGTCGCTCCGCTACAAGCTCAGCGAGATGGATGAGATTCTTTCCGAGGTTTCAAGACTTGCGGCATCATTCACAGACTACACCGGTATTGCTTTCAAGCCCGGCGCAGGTAAGGTTAGGATAGTTCAGTTCAAGAGCGTGCTGCTCTCGCAAAGAGATTTTCTTCTCATCATGACCTTTGAAGGCGAGATAGTCAAAACGAAGAATATTCGTCTGTCCTTCACCATCGGCGAGGATATACTCCGCAGATTTACAGAGGCGCTGAACATTTACCTTATAAATCTTTCAAGCGATGCGATCACAATGCCTACCATTATGAAGCTCGAGGCTATAATGGGCTCGGCAGGTGCGATGGTTCATCCCACTATCAAGGCTATATATGAGACCATGAACGAGCTTGACACCGCAGACGTTAAGCTTGAGGGTATAACAAAGCTGCTTCAGTATCCCGAGTATTCGGATATTTCTGATTTTAGAAATCTGATGGGTATGCTTGAGGAAAAGGAGAAATTCCTTGACGTTATCTCAAGAGAGGCAGATCATGACAGCGATATTCACGTTTATATCGGTACGGAAAGCGAGTCCGACGCTATGAGGAACACCGCACTGATCTTCAAAAAGGTGAATATCGGCGGCAAAGAGCTGGCGGTTGGTGTCATCGGCCCGAAGCGAATGAATTATTCCAAGGTTATCGAGATGCTCAACGGTCTTGCAGGCAGCATCGACAGAATTTTCAGCGAATCTGCTCTGCCCCCGGGATATGAGGATTAACCGAGGCTATTACAGAAAAACAACCGAAAGGATATTTTAAAAGTGGAAGAAAACAAGAATATTCCCGATACCGCAGAGGAAGCGGTGAAGGCGGATAAAAAGGATAAAAAAAGCTCAAAGCATGACAAGAAGCTTCTCGCAGAGATCGAGGAGCTGAAGGCAAAGCTTGCCGAGATGGATGACAAGTATCTTCGCATGGCGGCGGAGTACGACAACTTCAGACGCAGATCCAGAGAGGAAAAGGATGCGATCTACGAGAACGCAATGGCAGACACCGTAAAGGAGCTGCTTCCCATCATCGACAACCTTGACAGAGCGTCAGGCTACACCGAGGGTGACAAGATCCTTGAGGGTCTTGTGCTTATCGCAAAGGCGACCGGCTCGGTGTTTGAAAAGCTTGGAGTTGAGGAATACGGTAAGGTTGGCGAAAGCTTTGATCCCAACATTCACAACGCCGTTCTTCATATCGACGACGATTCCTTCGGCGAGGGTGAGATCGTTGAGGTATTCCAGAAGGGATACAGAAAAGGTAAGCATATAATTCGATTTGCAATGGTTAAAACCGCAAATTGAGGCAGTTTTGACAACTTATATTTACAAATAAAACACATCTAATAAATTGGAGGAAATAATAATGGGAAAAATTATCGGTATTGATTTAGGTACTACCAATTCCTGCGTAGCAGTTTTTGAGGGCGGCGAGCCCATCGTTATCACCAACCCCGAGGGTGCAAGAACAACTCCTTCGGTAGTTGCGTTCACTAAGACAGGCGAAAGACTTGTTGGTCAGGTTGCAAAGCGTCAGGCTGTTACCAACCCCGACAAGACAATCAGCTCTATCAAGAGAGATATGGGCTCCGACGTTAAGGTTACTATTGACGGCAAGAGCTACACTCCCCAGGAGATCTCCGCAATGATCCTTCAGAAGCTGAAGGCAGATGCAGAGGCATATCTCGGAACAAAGGTAACCGAGGCGGTTATCACAGTTCCCGCATATTTCACCGACGCACAGCGTCAGGCAACCAAGGATGCAGGTAAGATCGCAGGCCTTGAGGTTAAGAGAATTATCAACGAGCCTACCGCAGCAGCTCTTGCATACGGCATGGATAAGGAAGAGAGCCAGAAGATCATGGTATTCGACCTTGGCGGCGGTACCTTCGACGTATCTCTGCTCGACATCTCCGACGGTGTATTCGAGGTTCTTGCAACCGCAGGTAACAACCGTCTTGGCGGTGACGACTTTGATGAGAGAATCGTAAACTGGATGGCAGACAGCTTTGCAAGAGAGAACGGCGGCATTGATCTCCGCAAGGATAAGATGGCTGCACAGCGTCTTAAGGATGCTGCAGAGAAGGCCAAGATCGAGCTCTCCGGCGTTATGTCCTCTAACATTTCCCTTCCCTTCATCACCGCTGATGCAAGCGGCCCCAAGCACTTCGAGGCTACTCTTACCAGAGCTAAGTTCGATGAGCTTACCCACGATCTCGTAGAGGCTACCATGGTTCCCACCAAGAAGGTTCTCTCTGACTCCGGTCTTTCCGCAAGCCAGGTTTCCAAGGTTCTTCTCGTTGGTGGTTCTACCAGAATCCCCGCAGTTCAGGATGCAGTTAAGAAGTTTATGGGCAAGGATCCCTTCAAGGGCATTAACCCCGACGAATGCGTAGCTATCGGTGCTGCTATCCAGGGCGGTGTTCTTGGCGGCGACGTTAAGGACGTTCTTCTTCTCGACGTTACTCCCCTTTCTCTCGGTATTGAGACTCTCGGCGGCGTATTCAACAAGATCATTGACAGAAACACCACCATTCCCGTAAAGAAGAGCCAGGTTTACTCCACCGCAGCAGACGGACAGAGCTCTGTTGAGGTTCACGTTCTTCAGGGTGAGAGAGAGATGGCCGCAGGTAACACCACTCTCGGCAGATTCATTCTTGACGGTATTCCCGCAGCTCCCCGTGGAGTTCCTCAGATCGAGGTTACCTTCGATATCGACGCAAACGGCATCGTTAACGTAACTGCAAAGGACAGAGGCACCGGCAAGGAGCAGCACATCACCATTACTTCTTCTACTAATATGTCTAAGGAAGACATTGATAAGGCAGTTCACGAGGCAGAGAGATTTGCCGAGGAGGACAAGAAGGCTAAGGAGGCTGTTGAGGTTAAGAACATGGCTGAAAACACCATCTTCCAGACCGAGAAGTCTATGAACGACCTTGGCGACAAGATCACCGAGAGCGACAAGGCTCCCGTTAACGAGGCTATTGCAAAGCTGAGAGAGACCCTTAAGGGCGGCAACATTGATGCTATCAAGGCGGACACAGAGGCTCTCCAGAAGGCCTTCTACCCCATCGCCGAAAAGATCTACAACGCTCAGGCTGCTCAGAACGGCGCAGGCGCTGATGCAGGTGCGCAGGGCGCTCAGGGCGCTGACGGCAACTACTACGACGCAGGCTTTGAGGATAAGACCAACGGCTAATTCTTTCGCAAGAAGACTATTATCTATTAACTAATAACGTAGGGCGACTCTTGAATTGAATCTTGGGTTCGCCCTACAAGTTGTCTTGAACAAAGAGTAAAATTCATACATTTTGTAAATTATACCTTACATTTAGAGAGTAAAGGCAGTAAAATGGCAGAAAATAAAAGAGATTATTATGAGGTCCTTGGTGTCTCAAAAAATGCAAACGAGGACGAAATAAAGAAGGCTTATCGCTCTCTTGCGAAGAAGTATCACCCTGATATGAATCCCGGCGACAAGGATGCCGAGATAAAGTTCAAGGAGGTCAACGAGGCCTACGCTGTGCTTTCCGACTCAGAAAAGAGATCTAAGTACGACCGCTTCGGACACAACGCCTTTGATCCCGCATCAGGCGGAGGATACGGCGGTGGATTTGGCGGCTTTAGTGGCGTTGACTTTGATTTTGGTGATATATTCTCCTCCTTCTTCGGCGGCGGATCTACATCGTCCAGATCAAGAGCAAATGCTCCCGTTGACGGCGATGACGTTGGTGCGCGCATTAATATTTCCTTCGAAGAGGCAGCCTTTGGTTGTAAAAAAGAGGTTAATTTCGCCAGAATTGAAAGCTGTCCCGACTGTAAAGGAAGCGGTGCTGAAAAGCAGTCAGATATTGAGAAATGTCCCGAGTGTAACGGTCTCGGCCGTGTTAACGTAAGACAGCAGACTCTACTTGGCTATATGCAGACCCAGCGTACCTGTCAGAGATGCGGAGGCAGAGGAAAAATCATTAAATCCCCCTGTAAAAACTGTAACGGAAAGGGCCGTATTCGTATCAACAAGAAGCTTGAGGTAAACATCCCCTCGGGTATCGACGATAGACAGAATATTGTGCTTCGTGGTCAGGGATCTGCAGGAATCAACGGCGGTCTTAATGGCGATCTTATCATCGAGGTCAGGGTTAAGGAAGATAAGATATTCAGGCGTGAAGGCAATAACATCTACTGCGAGGTGCCGATCAGCTTTGCTGAGGCAACTCTCGGCGCAGAAATTGACGTTCCTGTTCTTGGCGGAGACACTGAAAAGTTCAAAATCCCCGACGGAACGCAGAGTGGAACTAACTTCACCCTTAAAAACAAGGGTATTCCTGATATAAATACCAAGCGCAAGGGCGATCTGATTATCACCGTAGCGGTTGAAACTCCAAAAAATCTTAATTCCAAGCAAAAGGAGCTGCTTAAAGCATTTGCTGAGTCACTAGGCGAAAACAATAGCACAAAAAAGCAGAGCTTCTTTAAGAAGTTTTTTAAATAAGACCAAGTTTCATCAATAAATAGTTAATCAAACAATAAAAGCAAATATAATTACAAAAAGCAGTATTTGGTAAATTCTACCGTATACTGCTTTTTTCTTACTAATTATAAGACACAAAATATAATATGCTAATTTTTACCAATTAACATAAAAATAAAAAATCGGCAGATAAAACCACAATTAAAGTGGAAATATCAACCGATTTCAAAGTTTTATTTTACATTTTAATATCTTTTGTAAACAAAAATCAAAAATTCAAATTAAATTAACCTTTGTGACCCCAACCTCAGATAAATGAGCGTCATTTGAATATTCCAAAGGAGTAAAATTGCCATTTTCAAAGGATAAAATTGAATATGATGCATTAGTAGGAAATGCAATCTCATCTGCTAATCTATCAAAGCTTATACCCGATATTATTCCACAAAAAGATCTGATAACCGCTGCATGAGCGGCAACAAGTATGGTTTTATCAGGATTGTCATTACAAATCCGAACAATTTCTTCATAAAAACGCTCCCCGGCAGCCCTTACGTTCTCTCCTCCAGGAAAAGTAAAGGTTCCAAAGGATGCTTTCCACTGTTTTTCGAATAATTCCCTGCCCCAATGCTCGATTAAATAATCCACGTTATTGTTTTCCCAGTCTCCTGCATAGGCTTCTCTTAGTTTTTCGCTGCTAATTACCTCTAAATTTCGCAATTTTGCGTGAAAAAGCGCTGTATTATAGGCTCTTTTGAGGTCAGAAGAGTAAATTTTATCTATTTTTTCGGATTTCAAATGATTTGCTGTTGCTTCAGCCTGCTTATAACCCAGCTCGGACAGATCAAGATCCGTATGACCAAGAAATGTCCTTGTAAGGTTTCCTATGCTTTGTCCGTGACGAACAAGTATTATTTTTGTCATATATTCTTTCCTTTATGGTAAATAATTTACATTATTATATAATATTTAGAAGAAAAAGTCAAGTTTTTCACTGATTAATCGAGAAAATTCCCGTTATCCACCAATGTTTCACGTGAAACATTGTTTTTTTTACTATTTGATTGCTTAAAATTCTATACAAATGATTGTTTCACGTGAAACAATCACTTTTTTAAAAAAACAACGTATATGATTAAACATTACTATTTTAATTAATCAAAGTATCGCAAAATACAGATACTGGTTAGTTATGTTTGAATTTGTGAAAATTAATTATAAAAAACAATTGTTTCACGTGAAACATGGGATGTTATTCTATTTACTATCTATTATAAAGGGAAAAATATTGTAATTATCATTATATAGTGCTTTTTTTCTATTGTTTCACGTGAAACAATAGAAATTTACTGAAAATAAAGCAAAATGATTGACTTTTAGGCTTATATATAGTATAATATAGGTGTATAATTATAAAATACAGTTAATTTTAGCTTATTTGGAGGAAAATATGGCAAAGGTTATATCCTTTTCTAACCAAAAGGGTGGTGTAGGAAAGACTACTTCTTGCGTAAATATCTCTGCACAGATCGCAAATAAGGGTAAAAAGGTCCTTATGATAGATATGGATCCGCAGGGAAATGCTACAAGTGGCCTTGGATTACAGAAATCTAAAATAAAAAACACTACCTACGACGTAATTATCGGCAGATGTGACATCTCCGAAGCAATTATTAAGACCAGATTTAAGAATTTATCGGTTGTTCCTGCTAATATTTCGCTTGCAGGAGCTGAAATCGAGCTTCAGGAGCTTGATGAGAACCTTAATTTCACAAAAATAGCTCTTGATTCCATCAAAGACCAGTTTGATTATATCTTTATCGACTGTCCCCCCTCGCTTGGAATGCTTACTGTAAAGGCATTATCGGTATCTGACGGCGTTGTTATCCCTATGCAGTGCGAATTTTACTCGCTTGAGGGTATGTCGCAGCTCTTAAACACCGTAAAAAAGATCAAAAGCCTTTATAATCCCACACTTCAGGTGGTTGGAATACTGCTCACAATGTATAACGGACGTCTTACATTGACCGGACAGGTAGTTGCAGAGCTTAAAAAGTACTATGCAGACCTTCTTTTCAAGGTTCCGATCTCCAGAACAGTACGAATTTCCGAAGCTCCCGGCTATGGCGAGCCCATTTGCTACCACGATCCTTATGGAAAAGGCTCTCTTGAGTATGCTGCAGTAGCAAAAGAGCTTATGCTTCGAATCTAATTGTGCTTATTTTATTTGTCTGATTAGTTTTTAGTAATATTTGGCAATTTTTGGTACATAAATATTGAATTTTTCAACAAATTTAACCATATTTTGCCAAAAGTTTTCCACATTTTTAATGTTTATAGTGTTGAAAACTTGTTATTTAGGTGTGTTAAATCTATTTTACTATTGGAAAAACAGCATATTTTCCTTTATTTTTCAATAGATTTCGCATTTTTCCTAAAG
>JAZSMV010000038.1:0-15937 GCA_045536065.1 Eubacteriales bacterium
CTTATGTTCGCTACCAACGGTAAGACTATCGAGATTCCTATTAAGTCTAACTTCCGTGAGGGTCTTACAATGCTCGAGTACTTCATGGGTGCTAAGGGTTCCCGTAAGTCTCTTTCGGATACCGCTCTTCGTACCGCTGACTCGGGTTACCTTACCCGTCGTCTTGTTGACGTTTCTCAGGACGTTATCGTTCGTGAGGAGGACTGCGGTGCTACAAACGGTATTATAGTTTCCGACATCGTTTCGGGCGAGGTTGTTGTTGAGAAGCTCTTCGAGCGTCTTGTAGGCAGATATACTGCAACCGACGTTGTAAATGAGGAAACGGGTGAGCTTATCGTTCCCGCTAACACCATGATCGACGAGAATATGGCAAATGACATTATCGCCGCAGGCATCAAGCAGGTTGAGGTTCGTACCATTCTTCGCTGTCTTGCAAAGCGTGGCGTATGTGCTCACTGCTACGGTGCAGACCTTGCACACGGTACTACCGTTGCTATCGGTGAGGCTGTAGGTGTTATTGCCGCTCAGTCTATCGGTGAGCCCGGTACACAGCTTACTATGAGAACCTTCCACACCGGCGGTGTTGCAGGTTCGGATATTACCCAGGGTCTTCCCAGAGTTGAGGAGCTCTTTGAGGCTCGCCGTCCCAAGAAGACTGCTGTTGTTACAGAGTATAACGGTACTGCGCGTATCGTTTCTGATAAGAAGCTTTCCAAGGTTATCGTTAACGGTGCTACCGATGCAGATGGTGTTCCCACTGCAGACGAGATCGTTTATGAGATCCCCTTCGGTATGCGTCTTTGCATTGAGGATGGACAGGAGCTCAAGCGTGGTCAGCAGCTGACCGAGGGCTTCCTTAACCCTGCAGACGTTCTTCATATGAGCGGTATTGATGCAGTTTATGACTACATCATCCGTGAGGTACAGAAGGTATACCGTGGTGAGGATGTTGAGATCAATGACAAGCACGTTGAGTGTATTGCACGTCAGATGACCCGTAAGATCGAGATCCAGGAAGCCGGTGATACCAACCTTCTTGTTGGTACTAAGGTTGACATCGTTGAGTTCCGTGAGGCTAACGAGGAGATCGAGAGAAGAATCGAGGCTGGCGAGATCGGTCTTCGCAAGGCAGAGGGTGCTCCTCTCCTTCTTGGTATCACCAAGGCAGCTCTTATGACCGAGTCCTTCCTCTCTGCTGCATCCTTCCAGGAGACCACCAGAGTTCTTACCGAGGCAGCTATCGCAGGTAAGAAGGACAGACTTCTCGGCCTTAAGGAAAACGTTATTATCGGTAAGCTCATTCCCGCAGGTACCGGTCTTGGCAGATACCGTTCTGTTGAGATTGAGGATGCAGGCGAGGGCGACGAGATCCTTGACGCAGAAGCTGTTATCAGCAGCTTCTCTCCCGACGAGGATGATGTTATCCTCTCCGACGAGAACAGCGTTCTTGTTCTCTCCGAGGCAGACGTTTAATCTGATATAAAAAAAGAGCCGTTAATTCGGCTCTTTTTTGTTGAAATGCAAATAATAAATTACAAAATGGCGATAAATATAGCCTTTACTTTTCGGTTTACATACAGTAATAAATCAAAAATCAACAATACTTGACAATTTGCTAGAAAGATGATACAATATAAATGTAATTATTTTGAAAGGGAAGGCTATGCTATGAGTACTGAGCATAATACAGACCGTGAAATAAAAATATCGGTAGTAATGCCTATTTACAATGCAGGCGAATATCTTGCCCGTGCGATCGGTGACGTGCTTCATCAGACCATGCAGGATATTGAGCTGATCTGCGTAAACGACGGATCCACCGACGATTCTGTTGATATTCTTGAGGATCTGCATCAGCAGGATGAGAGAATCACTCTTATAAGTGAGAACAACTTTGGTCCCTCCGTAGCGAGAAATAAGGGCCTTGAGCATGCGTCGGGTAAATACGTTATGTTCCTTGATGCCGACGATATGTTTGAACCGACCCTGCTTGAAACTCTATATAATCTGGCAGAAAAGGACAGCCTTGACGTAGCTGTTACAAGCTATGATATCTATAACGATAGCCAGGGAAAGCTGTTTCCTGCCACCGACGAGCCTAATGCGGCTATCTTTGCCGGCGGTGCGGTGACCTCAAAGAGCGAGTATCCCGACTATATTCTTAGCAGTACCACAGGATATGTTTGGAACAAGCTGTTCCTTGCGTCCTTCCTTCGTGATAAAAAGCTTTCGTTTGATCCCGATCTTTACGTATTCGAGGACGTACACTTCACCTGTTGTGCTATGGCAACAGCCGAGCGTGTGGGAATGGCAGATGGCGTGTTGGTTCACCATAGAATCTACTCCGAGCAGTCCAGAGCCACCCTCTTCCGTAAATATTACGGTCAGGTTCCGGTTATCTATTCCAAGATAAAGCAGTTCCTTATGCAGAGAGGTATGTACGTGCCGCTTAAGAAGGGCTTCCTTAATCTTTCCTCCGGCAGATGCTATAAGATCTATAATCTGCTTTGGAATGACGGTAAGGAGCGTCTTTGGAATATGCTTCACAACACCTATGCCGCAGAATTTGATTGGCTCACTCACGAAAAGACTGCTTACGAGAGCGAGGAGGTTTGTCAGTTTGTTGCAAACGTAGCTCTCTACACCTATGCAGAATACCTTGAGCGTGAGCAGAAGGGCTTCAGCATCAACGTTGCCGCACTTAAAAAGGATGAGATCAGCAACAAGGTAAAGGAGATGCAGAAGTCGGAGCAGCGCAAGGAGAATATGAAAAAGACCGTAAGCATTTTCAATATTTTCAAGAAAAAATAAGCATAATTAAAGGCCGTCCTGCGACGGCCTTTTTCTATTATAACGGTTTTTTTGAGATCTGTGCAAAGGGTCTTGGGAAGCTTCCGGGTGTTTTCTCCTTCTTATCTATAATAATAAGAGGATGAGTAAGCGTTTCACCCTCGCCACGCAGCGTAATATTCTCGCAGACGGTGTTTCTTCCGCCCAGGGTGGCAATTGCTTTTCTGGCGGAGGAAAGCTCAAATTCGGCGTTTTTTCCCTTCATGGCGACCATCTGACCGCCAACTCTTACGAAGGGCAGGGCAAGCTCGCAGAGCACACGCATTTCCGCAACTGCACGGGCGGTTGCATAGTCGTATTTTTCACGGTATTCGGGAGCCTTTCCGCCGTCCTCGGCACGCATCGTCACGGCCTTGAGATTATCCAGACCAAGTATCGCCGCAGTTTCGGCTACGTAATTTACCCTCTTTGCTGTAGAGTCCATAGCGGTTATCTTTAAGTCGGGACGCACGATAGCCAGGGGCAGAGAGGGAAATCCCGCTCCACAGCCAACGTCAATAATGCTGGCGCCCTTCTTAAGCCTTGAAGCCATAGCCACACAGTCGGCATAGTGGTTAAGAATTATCTTATCCACGTCCGTAATGGCGGTAAGGTTATATTTTTCATTCTCGGTAAGCATACGCACGGTAAGATCGTAGAACTTCTTCATTCTCTCAAGCGAGAGATAGGAGGATAGTCCGTTCGCCGAAAACACCTTGGTAAGAGCCGATGTAAAGTCCTTTTCTTTAATATCTACCATAGAGAAAATCCTTTTTTGATTTGATATAATAATTATATCCCAAAGTCCACTTGTTGTCAAGAAAAATGAATACAAACAAAAAATATTCGCAATTTGTTGCAAATATTATGTTTTTGTGGTAAAATATATTGGTTAGATATTTTGAAAACTTTTCAGAAGAAAGGTGATTTTTATGAAGAGCAGAATTAAACTGACAAAGGAAGAGCTTCTTTTACAGCTTAAGAATCTTGGCTTGGTTGTTTTCGGTACGCTGGTGCTTGCATTCGGCTGTGCAGTTTTTGTGGTACCCTTCGATCTGGTTACAGGCGGTGTAACAGGTCTTTCCATCGTTATTGACCACGTGCTGAAAATTTCTTCTGTTACCTTGCCTATTCTTGGCGAGATACCCTTTTTCGATCTTATCGTTTTTGTAATTACGTGGGGCTTATTCTTCTTAGGTCTGTTCTTCCTTGGCTGGGATTTTGCAATAAAGACCCTCGCCTCTACCATAATTTATCCATTGGCGCTTTCGGCCTTTATGAACCTTGTATCTCCCGATGTTCTCGGCGGAGTGCTTGACCTTACAACATCCACCCATTCTGATATAGCTATTATTATCAGCGCACTCTTCGGCGGTATATGTGTAGGTACGGGATGCGCCTTGACCTTCCTGGGCGGTGGATCGACAGGCGGAGTTGATATAATTGCATTTATCCTTTGCAAGTTCTTTAAGAGGTGGAAAAGCTCTACCGTTATATTTATAGTTGATGCTACCACGGTTATTCTTGGCTTGTTTGTAATAAAGGATCTTATTCTTACTCTTCTCGGCGTTATTTCCGCTTGGATCGCCGCTGCCGTGATCGATAAGATATTTATCGGCGGCAATAGGGCCTTCACTGCGCAGATAGTATCCGATAAGTATGAGGAGATCAATATTGCTATCAGAGAAGAGGTAAGACGTACTACAACTATGCTTGTAGGCTATGGCGGATATTCCAAGGAGTCGAAAACCGTTCTTTCCGTAACCTTTACCATGAGCCAGTACGCCGATCTTATGAAAGTAATCAAGCGCATCGATCCCACCGCCTTTGTAAGCATTACTCAGGCTCACGAGATAAACGGAGAGGGATTTACCTACGGAGAGCATAACTGATAATTCCTTTTTGTGCTAAATTAACAGTTTTAAAAAACTTTTTTGTATATTTCGTTACAAAAAATATTGCATTTTGTCAAAAGTTGTGCTACAATATTTAGGTTGAAATTTTACTATTCGAAAGGCTTATAAAATGAAGCGTACCGATTTAAGAAATATTGCTATAATTGCCCACGTTGACCACGGCAAGACCACCCTGGTTGACGAGATGCTTCGTCAGGGCGGTATC
The DNA here is from genome assembly GCA_045536065.1 of Eubacteriales bacterium. GTDB lineage: Bacteria > Bacillota > Clostridia > Oscillospirales > CAG-272 > UBA1740. The sequence goes on from JAZSMV010000038.1 coordinate 4,951, forward strand.
TACCGTGAAAATCAGGAGACCGAGGACAGAGTAATGGACTCGAACGATCTTGAGCGTGAGCGTGGTATTACCATTCTTGCAAAGAACACCGCTATTCATTATAAGGACGTAAAGATAAACGTTATCGACACCCCCGGACACGCAGATTTCGGCGGCGAGGTTGAGCGTATACTTAAGATGGTTAACGGCGTTATTCTTCTTGTTGATGCGGCTGAGGGTCCTATGCCCCAGACCCGTTTCGTGCTTGAGAAGGCGCTTGCAATGAACCACAGAGTAATCGTTGTCGTTAACAAGATCGACCGTCCCGATGCTCGTCTTGACGAGATCGGCGACGAGGTGCTTGAGCTTCTTCTTGAGCTTGACGCCACCAACGAGCAGCTTGACTCTCCTATGCTCTTCTGCTCGGGCAGAGCAGGTACTGCAAGCTTTGACCCTCACACTCCCGGTAAGGATCTGACTCCTCTCCTTGACACCATTCTCGAATATATGCCCGCTCCCGACGGCGATGAGGACGAGCCTCTTCAGCTTCTCGTTTCCTCCATCGACTACAACGACTTTGTTGGCCGTATCGGTATCGGACGTATTGAGAGAGGTATGATAAAGCAGGGCCAGGGTGTTATGGTTTGCAACTATCATGGAGGCGGCAAGGCACGTCCTGCAAAGATCGTTTCTATCTATCAGTTCGATGGACTTAAGCGTGTTCCCGTAACCGAGGCGCAGGTTGGCGACATCATCTGCTTCTCCGGATGCGAGGATATATCCATAGGTGATACAGTATGCTCTCCTGCAAAGGTTGAGCCTCTTGAATTCGTTAAGGTTGGCGAGCCTACGATGGAGATGACCTTCTCGGTTAACGATTCTCCCTTCGCAGGTAAGGAGGGTAAGTTTGTTACCTCCCGTCACTTAAGAGCAAGACTTTATAAGGAGCTTCTCAAGGACGTATCTCTTCGTGTAACCGACGGTGAGACCACCGACTCCTTCCGTGTAGCGGGCAGAGGCGAGATGCACCTTTCCATTCTTATTGAGAATATGCGTCGTGAGGGCTATGAGCTTTGCTGCTCCAACCCCCGTGTGCTTTACAAGGAGATTGACGGTGTAAAGTGCGAGCCTATCGAGAAGGTTATTGTTGACGTTCCCGAGGAATATATGGGCTCAGTAATGGAAAAACTTGGCTCCAGAAAGGGAACCCTTGACGATATGCAGCTTCACGGTCGCCGTCAGAAGCTCTATTACACCATTCCCACCAGATGTCTCTTCGGTTATCGCTCCGAGCTTCTTACCGACACTCGTGGTGAGGGTCTTATCTCCTCTATTTTCGCAGGCTACGAGCCCTTCCGTGGCGAGATCAAGACACGCTTTACCTCCTCTCTCGTTGCATCCGAGAAGGGTGTTTCCACCACCTACGGTCTTTATCAGGCACAGGACCGTGGACCTCTGTTTATCGGCCCTGCAACCCCCGTATACGAGGGTATGATCGTTGGTGAGAACCCCAAGCCCGATGATATTGAGGTTAACGTTTGTAAGGAAAAGCATCTTACCGCCGTTCGTTCCACAGGTGCGGATGAAAAGCTTACTCTTATCACACCCGTTCAGCTCTCTCTTGAGGAGGCTATCGAGTTTATCACCGATGAGGAGCTTATCGAGGTCACTCCCAAGTCCATAAGACTTCGTAAGGTTATCCTTGACACCCCCGCCCGTAAGCGACTTCAGGCGCAGAAGCGTGCCGCTCTTAAGGAGCAGGGCAAATAAAATAATAATCGAAATCTCCCGAGAAATCGGGAGATTTTCTTTATTTTGTAAACAATTATTTATAAAATAATGACAAACTTTCGTTTTTCCTCTTTTTGTTACACATATTGAGCCGCAGTTTTGAGCAAAGTAATACATAGCAAATCACAGCAAATCAAGTCCTGCGGAGAAGAAAAATGAAAAGAATTAAAATGATGAAGGCTCTTTCCTTCATTCTAACTATATATACCCTGCTCATTCCTCTTACACTTCCTGCCTCGGCTGAGGCGACAGAGGTGCGTGAAGGAAACAACGAATATCTGAATTGTGAATACACCCCCACTCTTGCCGAGGGTGTTGAGGTTGGTTCAAGATTTTATGAGCTTTTCTTCGGCAAGTCGGAGAAAAAGAGCGATCCTGTCGTTCTCCTGCCCGGAGGCGACGTTTTCGGTGTAAAGATTCGCCAGAAATACGTAACCGTAACCGAGTCGCCCGGCGTTCCTGCGCTTAAAGCGGGGGACGTAATAATATCTGTCAATGGCGAGAGTGTGACCAGCGCAAAGGACGTTAAACGCATTGTGGAAAGATCGGGCGGTAGTAGTCTTACCATCCGTGCAATGCACCGTGGCAATGAGATTGCCGTTGAGATACGTCCAAGCTTTGAGGATGGCGAATACAGACTTGGCCTTTCTCTCCGTGACGGAGCCGCAGGCCTTGGCACCATAACCTTTATTGATCCCGAAACGGGAATGTTTGGTGGGCTTGGTCACGGCATCTGCGATTCTGACAGCGGTGAGATAATCTCTATGGAGAGTGGCGAGGTCTGCGGCGTGATCCTTGGTGGAATCCACAAGGGCGAGAGCGGTAAGCCGGGGGAGCTATGCGGAATACTGACCGACAAGGATATAGGCGATCTGAACGTAAACTGCGAGTGCGGAGTTTTCGGCATAATAACCGACCTTCCCGATAACCAAGCGCCCACCATCGAGGTTGGAAGACGTGAGGAGGTTGTCGAGGGCGAGGCGACCATTATTTCAACCCTGAAAAACGGCAAAACCGCCGAGTACAAAATAGAAATCTACGATATTGACCGTGATTCCGAGGGCTCCAAGTCCTTCCGCATAAGAGTTACCGATGAAACCCTAAAGGCTCTTACGGGCGGAATCGTCCGTGGTATGTCGGGTAGTCCCATCATACAGAACGGCAAGCTGATCGGCGCAGTAACTCATGTATTAGTAGCCGATCCGACGGAAGGCTATGGGATATTTATAGAAAATATGCTGAGCGCCGCAAACGTCAAGGAACTGAAGAAGGCTGCATAAAATAAAAGCAACACCGAAAACGGTGTTGCTTTTTTATTAACTGTCGTACTCCTCGCCGCAGAAGAATATTTCCGAAAGCTTTGCAAGCATAATATTTCTGCCGTCGATAACAGAGATAGCGTAAACACGGCGGATCGCTGCATCGGAGAAGGTGAGGGTAAGTCTGATCTTATCATCCTCGAAGTATATTTTCATTCCGCCGTTTCTGGCAGCCTTGATAATGCTTCTCATCTGGCTGTCATCGATAGGCAGGGGAGAATCAGGCTCGATAAGTATGGTGAGATTGTCGTTGTCATTGGAAAGACTGATATTAAGAAAGCATCTGCCGTAGATCTCGGCTAAAAGCATCTTAAAGAAGAGAGCGACGTATTCTGCCGAAACAAGCACCCCCGAATAGGATGCCACACGTGCTCTGGCCTTTGCAATGCCACGAAATCTCTCGTTGATAAAGTCCTCAATAGCAAGGGCAAAGCCCTCGGCAGGAAGCACCTTCAACGACGGATCAAGCGGAACCGCATTGCTGAGATTGTATTCCTTGATAAAGTCCCTTTTTGTTTTCATACTTACCTCTGATGTATTTATCGACTCTATTTTACCAAAAAATCAGTCACAAATCAAGAGAAACAGCACTTAAAATTTTCGCTTTTTGTCCGAAATGGAAAAAACTGTTGCAATTATTTATAAATTGTGATAATATATCAATAGAAAACTACATTAAGGAAGGAATAAAAATGGAAGAACTTTATTCTGTAAAGCTATCAAAGGTAATAAGCGAGTTTTCGCTTGAGGTCATTCATCTTCCCGACCTGCCTGAGAATATAGACATAACCTGCAGCCGTGTAAACCGTCCCGGTCTGCAGATCATCGGATTCTATGATTATTACGAGCAGGCAAGAATTCAGATCATAGGCAAGGTGGAGAATATGTATCTCTCCAAAATGCCGAAGAAGGAAAGAATTGCAAAGCTTGACGACTTCTTCAAGACTGAGCCTGCAGGTGTTATTTACACCTCCTCTCTTCCGATAGAGAAGGAGATAGCGGCTCTTGCCGAGAAGTATCACGTTCCGCTGCTCCGTACCACCAAGTCCACCTCTGACTTTATGGCGGCTCTTATAGCCTTCCTTAACGTTGAGCTTGGTCCCCGTATCACACGTCACGGCGTTCTCGTCGAGGTATACGGCGAGGGTATTCTTCTCCTTGGCGATTCAGGAGTAGGTAAGAGCGAGACCGCTATCGAGCTTATCAAGCGTGGTCACCGTCTCATTGCCGACGATGCTGTTGAGATCAAGCGTGTTTCCGCCACCACCCTTATCGGTAAGGCACCCGAGATCATCCGTCACTACGTAGAGCTTCGTGGTATCGGTATCGTTGACGTCCGCCGTCTGTTCGGTATGGGATCGGTTAAGGAGAGCGAGAAGATCGACCTTATTATCAACCTTGAGGCATGGCAGGATGACAAGATGTACGACCGCCTTGGCCTTGATGAGCGCACCACCGATATTCTCGGTATCAGCGTTCCTAGCATTGTCCTTCCTGTATCTCCCGGCCGTAATCTGTCGGTAGTAATTGAGGTTGCCGCAATGAACAACCGTCAGAAGAAGATGGGCTTTAACACAGCTGAGGAATTTAATAAGCGTTTAATGGAATCCATGGGCCTTTGATAAATTCGGAATTCGGAATTCGAAATTCGAAATGAATTTACAAGGAGATCAATATGAATAAATCCAATGCTATTATTTCGTCGTTATTGCTTCTTATAATGGGGCTTGTATGTTTCTTTTTAACAAAGGACCTTACCAACCTCTCTTTTGCGGTTTGTGCGTTGGGCGCGCTGTTAATGGCGTTTGGCGAAAGAATAATATCGAGAATAATTATGTTAATCGGTGCTATAGGAGCAGCATATTGCGGTTATCAGATGATAATGATGGTAATCAGATCGGTTATGTAAAATATAATTCTGCATTTTGCATTCTGCATTCTGCATTTTCTTCCCCACTCTCGCATATCTTCTAATGAAGAAAAAACGAAAGTGGGGATTTTTTAATGGAAATAAAAACCGATGTCAGCTACCTTAAAAATACAAAATGCTCTGACGTCTATACCGAGAGCCAGACCGACTACATTCTGCCGGACTATCTTGGCGATATGCGCAAGATTCTCTTTACAGACGCTACCTTGCGTCCCTCGGGCAGATTTGCAGGCGGTGATGAGGTAGAGTTCTCTGGTGTTGTGGTGTATAACGTGATATATCTTGACTCCGAGGGCGCATTATCCTCTGTGGAGTTCACATCCGATTATGATTATACGGTAAAATGCTCAGGTGAGAGCTACAACGATTCCATAGCCAACACCCGTGTATCAAACTATGCGGTAAGGCTTATCGGCCCGAGAAAAATATCTGCCAGAGCCTCTCTTGTAGGTAGCGTTCGCCTATCAGAAAACAGCACTATTTCGGTTTCAGGCAGCGCCTTTGAGGGCGACAGCGCACCCGAGATCAACAGAGGAAGCCTTAAAATAAGGGCGAGCCGTACCTCCTCGGTTGTCGAGAGGGAGTATGCGGAGGCTCTGGCACGTCTTGACGGAGCCATAGCCGACGAGGTCAGCGTGGTATATCCTAACGTTGAAATCTCTGTTGACGATATTCGTGCAGATGAGGATTCTGTAACCCTCAAGGGAAAGATACGCATGTGCGCTATGATAAAGAACGGAGATGAGGCGGCATACAGTGCGGAAAAGCAGGTAATCTTTGAAGAAAAGCTGGACTTTGATGGCGCAGGCAGTATGCTCTGCCTGATTCCTCAGCTGTCGGTATGCTCGGTCAAGGCGAGCGTAAATGCCGACGAGGGTGGCTGTGAGGTTGTTATTTCGGGTATTGCCGAGCTGTGCGTTATCGGAGAGGGTAATCAGTCGGTTGACGTGATGCTTGACGGCTATCTCAAAGACTGTCCTACAGATAATTCCTATGAGGATATGAAGTACACAAGGCTTGTATCCGCAAGCTGTCAGAAGTTAAATCATAACTGCGAAATTTCAAGAGCCGACCTTGAATCCGAGGGGCTTCGGGAGATAATATTCCTCACTGCAACCCCAAAGACCGAGAGGGTAGAGTTAGAGGACGGATGGGCAAAAATTTGCGGCGAGATCAGATTCAGCGGTATAGCATCCGAAATGATTGGAGATAAAATCTCCTATGCAGGAATCAAATTCTCCTCTCCTTTCGAGGAAAATGTAAATATAAATTGTCAAAATAGCGATAATTTGCGTGTTGAGGCCGACGTTAAAGCGCAAAGTTGCTCTGCAACCCTTGATGCAGATAAGCTCTATACAAGCTGCACTCTTGATTGCTCTGTAGTAGCTCTTGAGGACGGCAGCTGCCGTACGCTCTCCTCTATGACACGGCGTGAGGGAGAGAGTTATGAATCTCGAGAATCTGTTGTGACAGTCTATTATCCCACCGACAGCGACACACTCTTCTCGGTGGCAAAGCGCTTCCACACCTCCGGCCTTAAGGTGGCAAGGGACAACGATATTTCTGATGCAGTTTTTGCCGCAGATAATCCTATGGGAAGCCTTGTTGGCGTTAAAAAGCTTATTATTTTCTAAAACAAAAAAGAGCCTTGAAACAAGGCTCTTTTTTTGTTTTGCATTTATTTTATTCCTGTTCAAGCCAATTCTTGCCTACGGTAACGTCGACGGTGAGAGGAACAGACAGCTGTGCCGCTCCCTCCATCTCATTCTTGACGATCTGACGGCATCGCTCGATCTGGGAGTCAACAACCTCGATCACAAGCTCGTCGTGAACCTGCATAACGATTCTGGCATCAAGGCCCTCACGTCTGATAGCCTCGTCCACACGAAGCATCGCCAGCTTCATAATATCCGCCGCAGTGCCCTGGATAGGAGCATTCATAGCCACACGTCTGCCGAAGGCACGGAGATTTCCGTTCTGTGCCGTAATTTCGGGAATATATCTGCGTCTGCCGAAGGCTGTGGTGGTATATCCGTCACGCTCGGCATCCTTTACCACCTCGTCGAGATAGCGATCAATGTCAGGGTAGTTCATCTTGTAGTTTTTGATGTACTGAGTAGCCTCAGCAACGCTGGTGCCGATATCCTTCGCCAGCGAGAAGCCGCCTATTCCGTAGACGATACCGAAGTTTACCGCCTTGGCACGCTTACGCATCTCCTCGGTCACCTGATCCTCGGGAAGCCCAAATACCGCCGCCGCAGTCTTGGTATGAATATCCTCACCTGAGATAAAGGACTCACGCATTGTGTAATCGCCCGAAATGTGAGCGAGAAGTCTTAGTTCGATCTGCGAGTAATCGGCGTCAACAAGCGAATAGCCGTCCTTGGCAATAAAATACTTGCGCATCTGTCTTCCCATCCTTGTACGGATAGGGATATTCTGAAGATTGGGCTCTGCGCTGGAAAGTCGGCCGGTAGCCGTAAGCGCCTGCTTGAAGTCGGTGTGTATACGTCCGTTTTCGTCCGCCAGAGTGGGAAGAACAGAGGCATAGGTTCCGTGAAGCTTGGTCACCTGACGGTACTCAAGAATGTCGTCGATAATAGGCGAATAAGGGCGCAGATCCTCAAGAGTCTGATGATCTGTGGAATATCCGCTCTTGTTTTTTTTCTTGCAGGGAAGTCCAAGATCCTCGAAAAGCACCTCGCCGAGCTGCTTCGGGGAGTTGAGATTAAACTCACGACCTGCCTGCATATAAATTCTGCCTGTAAGCTCGTTTGCAAGCCCCTCGAGCGCATCCGCATACTCAAGCATACCCTGAGAATCAATCTTAAATCCGGTCTCCTCTATTCGTGAGAGCAGGGTAACCAAGGGCAACTCTATATCAAAGAGTATACCCTCTGCGCCAATCTCACGTATCCTCTGCTTCATAGCCGCCTCAACCTCGGTAAACAGCGATTCGCAGGGCGAATCAGCCTCGGGAGTTTTGCCGGCAAATGCGGTTGCCAGCGACTCTGCCGTAGGGCTTCCGCCACCGGGATTCAGCACGTAAGAGTAGAGAAGGAGATCGGCAAATTTTGTGTTTTCGGGGTTTACTCCGGCCTTTCTCAGAGTGTGATAAAGAGCCTTGCCGTCATAGCATAAAACGGTGGAATTCTGAAAAATCTCTGCAAGGCATAAAAGCTCGCCTGAGTAAGAAAAATGATTATTTTCGCTTGAAATGTAAACTATACCGTTCAAAATCTCGAAAGAAAAGGGAGATTTAACGTTTTTAATGATATTTTCTGCGTTGGACTCTGTGTAAATACTTTTTGTGTTCACAAGAGGATTTTCCTCGGTCATCTCTGCCTCTGCACCGGATTCTGTAAGCCCGAATTTAACTATAAGCGAGTTCAGCTCAAGCTCGGTAAATTTGCGGTAAAGTCCTGCCGAAACAATAGCTTTACGCTCAAGATCCGAAAGATTCTTTTCAATGGGTGCGTTGGTGCAGATCTCTGCCAGCTTGCGTGACAGATATGCGTTATCCTTGTCACGAATAAGCTTCTCACGTACGCCCTTGGAGATGCGCTTGTCATCTATGTTCTCATAAATTCCGTCAAGACTGCCGAAGTTTTCCATAAGTGTCTGTGCGGTTTTCTTTCCCACACCTGCAACACCGGGAATATTATCCGATGAGTCGCCCATCAGCGCCTTCATATCTACAAATTGGTCAGAGCTTATACCGTATTCCTCACGGAATGCCGCCTCGTCCATGTGCTTGGTTTCGCTGTTGGTAGCTAGGAGAACCTTCACCTTGTCATCTATCAGCTGAAGCAGATCTCGGTCGCCCGAAAGTATATATGCCTCTGTATCCGGCTGGGAATGAGCCATTTTTGCAACCGTTCCCTGAATATCGTCGGCCTCGTATCCGGGTAGCTCAAGAACGTGAAGTCCCATAAGTGCAAGGCACTCCTTGGCATCGGGAAACTGAGAGATCAGATCCTCGGGCGTGGCGTGTCTGCCTGCCTTGTAGCCGTCGTACATCTTATGGCGAAAGGTGGGCGCCTTAAGGTCAAAGGCAACCGCCGCATAATCCGGCTTTATTGCGCTAAGCTGACGGGAGATTATATTTATCATACCGTACACGGCGTGGGTCGTCTTTCCGCTCTTGGTAGTGAGAGGACGCATACCGTAATAGGCACGGTTTATTATGCTGTTGCCGTCAATGACGAGTATTTTTTTCATAATAAAGATCCTTTATCAGTCGTTATGTGGCAGATCCTGATCTCCTCCCTCGGGAGTAAAATCGGTCTCGGTCTCTGCTTCGGGAAGGTCAAAGGTATAGTTCGCAGCGTCCTCGGTATCATCGTTTTCTACAATATTATTAAAAGCGTGCGTGCGTGAGAGCTTACGCTGCTCTCTGATCTCCTCCTCACGCTTGGTTGCAAGGGCGCTGATGCTTTTTGCGACATCGCATTCCTCTGCGGGAGTCAGAGTGCGGCTCTGAAGCACCTTGGAGAAGATGAATACGGATATCGCCAGAGAAAGAATGCTTTCAACAAGACTGTCGGAAACAATACTTCCGTTTGCTACGTAAACGATAAGCGAGGGAATGGATGAATATGCGGTAAGCAGGCAGGCAATCAGACCGAAGCCGACGTAGCCACGCCATTTTGCACGGCCAATGCAGATCCTGGATTCAAACAGGAAGAATATAGCCGCAGAGAGAAATGCCATCTGATCCACGATCTTGTTAGGCGAGTTGGTGGGACGCACTTCGTTGTTGAAGAAGAGCATCACCGAGTAGATAGCCAGGAAGAAAACTATAGACAGACTGAATATAGCCTTGTATAAATGCTCGTTCTTTTCGATAAACACCGACACGAGGAAGGATCCGGCAGAAAGAAAGGCGAGCAAAGCACAAACTATGGCAAGCGGTGAAATGATTCCGGAGGGGTGAAAATCAAAGGCAACTGAAATGCTGTGTGCGCCCATAAAGATAAGAGCAATACTGACGATTCCCGCAGGGATATATGATGCGGCATTATCGCTTCTTGCGATAAGCTTTCTCTCCTTCTCGCCGAGGAACAGGTAGCTTGCAAATCCGATTACAGAAAGCAGGACTATGCCCGATGCAATAGATATGGTTATCTTGTTATCAAAATGACCCGATACCGTATCAAAGGAGGTAAGCAGCGCAATAGTGCGCAGAATACTTGCCGCTATGGTTACAAAGAAAAGGGGTATGAGATAAAGGTCGATTTTTCTCAGCTTTTTCATAAAACGTTTCCTTCATTTAATAATAATCGTGCGTGTGCGCACGCAATATATAAGCTTTACCTATCTATTTTACATCAAAATTGTTAACAAAATGTAAACAAAAACGAAAAAAGTTAAATTTTTAGTCTCATAAAAGCTTCATTTTGGGCATCAGGTCGGGAATTTTATAATTTTTGTGCAATATATACAAAAACAAAGAATAATTTTCGTAAAAATTTAAAGAAAATTTTTTAAACTTTTTTCGCCAAAATACTTGAAAAATAAAAGATTTTATAGTATAATAGCTCTGCTTGATATGCGTTGAAGCGGGAGGTGGCTGCTCTTAGAAGCAGGGAATTTCCGTGGAGTATGTCCGATATTTTAACCGGGCGAAGCAAGAGTGTTGGCCTTATGGGCACACTGCGCACTTTTTTCGGTTCGTCAGTTACTGCGGGATCTGCCGAATCGATTTTATCGGGGTAGTTTGATACGCCCGAGGCAGTGTAAAACTCATCGCCTTCTTAAAACGGTGTAAAGCAAAACGTAAAAGGAGGAAAACAAAATGGCACAGAACAAAATCAGAGTACGTCTTAAGAGCTACGATTCCACTATCATTGACGCCGCAGCAGCAAAGGTAGTAGACGTTGCGAAGAGAAACGGCAGCAAGGTTAGCGGTCCTATTCCGCTTCCCACCGACAAGGAGATTGTTACTATCCTCAGAGCGGTACACAAG
>JAZSMV010000128.1:0-3817 GCA_045536065.1 Eubacteriales bacterium
CTTAAGTACATTGTTACTAATGAAGAAAGAACAGATGCGGAAACCGTAGGCGTTCTTCATCAGTACTTTGATGCAGAAACTGCAACACAGTATAAGTGCGACCTTGTTAAGAGAGTTCCCTATGCAGACTACACATTAGGAAGCAATGAAAATACCGGATATATCGAGTGGCATACCGAAAACGGCGTTCCCACTCTCTTCCTTTCCATTACTCAGTCTGGTAAGGTTACCTTCTATATGGAAGATACCGCAACTCACGAGAAGAATTACGCAACCGTAAACAAGTGGGATTGTGATAACAAAGCAATAACCATTTCCGCAGCAGGCGTTCTGACCTTCGACACAACAGCTCTCAGCGCAAGCAATGACTATACTGCAGAAGTAGTTGCCGAGACATATAACATTAACGGCGAGAGAAAAGATATAAGCTTTAACATAGAGATCGTTAAGCCTACTCAGGCATCTGTTATGATTAACGGTATCAACCACCTACTTGACGGTGTAGATAAGCAGATTACTCTTGATTACGATGGAAGCAATACCTATGACGTTACTCTTAACGGTGTAACCTACAGCTCTACAAGTCATAGCCTTGGTTCGAATCAAATTATGATTGCTACCACAGGTAATGATAGCATGATCGGTGTTAATGGCAACAAGACCCTTTCCTTCGACATCAGCAAGTCCGATAATACGATCGTAGTTACTGTTGACGGTTGTCTTGCTACTAAGTTTATTATTAATCTTAATAACACTGAAAAAGCAGAGTTTAAGCACAACTTCTATAAGAGCAGAACAAATGATCGTCCCTACTATATAGGTGAGGGTAATGCAATAAATCTTTCTGCGCTCTTCTCTCCCAAGGGAACGTTTGCAGAAGCAACCATTACTATTTATGACCAGCTCGATAATAATCAGTATTATTATGTAAACGAAATTAATAATACCGACAACGGTGTAAGCGCAACCTATCCCAAGACCATTACATCTTCTACTGATTGGAGCAATGCAACTATCACTTTTGATATTGATAAGAGCTACGGCGATTGGGTTGAAGATGACACATATCTTATTTATATAGAAGTTACCGGTAGCAACAATGTTTCTGTTATTTACACATTCAATATTGCTGAGGATGCAGAGAACGTTCTTGGTGCTAACTTCAACACTCTCGGTACTGCAACCAGTGATATAGTTCTTCACGGAGACGTAGCAAGCGTAGCTAATGCTACCAAGATCAATCTTGGTGCAAATGCTCTTTACGGTAACGGTTATATTATTAATGCAAAGTCCTATAAATCTGCTAACAATACCGTTAACGATAGTCTTATCGTTGTAGGTAACGGCGGTAAGGTAGATAACGTATACATTGACGGACCCGTTTATCCCGAGCTTGAGTATACTTCCAGCACAAAGGGTTATCATGTTTCCGGTATTAAGGTAGATGGTACTGCTACCGTATCAAATTCTTACGTAGCTGGTTTCCGTCAGCCCATTCAGATTGATGGCGGAGATCTTACTTTAAAGAATTCTACTCTTTATGGTGGTAATTACGCAAATCTTCAGATGATCAAGGGCTCGCTTACTATAACAAATGTAACTACCGTTCAGCCCAATAACGGAGTTGAAGACACCTTTAATGCAACCGGATCTAAAAAGCATGTCATCGGTCTTGGAATTGTTGTAGAAAAAGATGCTGTGGCTTCTGGAACATCTGCGATTTCCATAAAAGATGGATATTTAGATCAGTTCAACTGGGTATCTGATAAATCTACCGCAGACTTCCCAATGCTTGAAATAGATGGTGTTAAGATGGACATGAGGGTTGTATTGGCAGCGATGTTTAATGGCCTCAAAGTAAATGTTGGTATAGGAGATGGAATTGACCGTAGATTGAACTTCCTTGATGCTTACATGGAAACCAAGGATGGTACTAAGTACCTTAATACGGGAATTATGTTTATGTCTATCGGCACTGGTAATACAGCTGAAACAACCTATAACAATTCAAATAAATTAACTATAACCGACAATCGTATTTCCGGTGGATATATCAATCCTACCAAGTTTACCGCTCAACCTCTTCCTTTGTTCTCCGACTATGTTCTTCTCGATATGTGGATTGTAAAAATTAATGCTGCACAGATGATGAGAGCAGTGGATCAGTTTAAAATTAACGAATCAACAGGTGTAGCGGAGGCAAGCATTAATTACAAGTTCTTTACAGGACTGAGCAATCATATTGATGTATATCTAAAGGTTTGGACATACAGCAATACAAGTGTTGATCTTGGTGCTGATGGTTATCCCATTGAGTGGACTCAGGGCTACTATATTAATTATGGCAAATAATTAAAACATTCTCTGCGGCGACATATGTCGCCGCAGAGTTACTAAACTCCTGAAAGGGAAAGAAAATGGCAAAAAAAGATAATTTTGATTTTGATACCGATTCCAAAGCCAAATTTAGTTTTGACTTTGGGTTCTTAAAGGATCTTACAAAAAAGCAAAAAGAATTGATCCTTATGATTGCTATTGCGGTTGTACTTGTTGTAGCTATAGTAATAGTAGGTGTAGTGATTCTTACCGGCGATAATAACGGCGGTAGCGGAAACAGTGGAAACAATTCTGGCGGCAATAGTTCCGGTGAGCCCTCTGAAGGTGAAACCGGTACGGACGAGGATGAAGGTGGTCATGATGTAGATCTTGATGCAGAACCTACACAGATTTATGTTGCTAACCCTCCGACAAAGACTACTTATTATGTTAATGATGCGGTTCCCAATTATTCCGGCCTTGTTATCGGAGTAATTGAGCCAAGTAGTTCTGGATTCCAGATTTCATACGATGAATATCCCAATGAATTCACCATTACGGGATTCGATACCAGTAGTCCTGCAGAGTCGCAGGAGATAACTGTTGAATATAAGGGCTATACAGCTACCTTTAATATTGAAATCAAAGCACGTGAGGAAGGCGCTACCCTTGTCGCAATAAGAGTTGACCCCCTTCCCAACAAGACTACGTATAAGCTTGGTGAGGCACTGAGCTATACAGGTGGACGTGTTGTATGCGAATATAGCGACGGAACAACCAAAACCCTTCGTTTTAAGGACGAGGGCGTTCAGATCAGCGGTTTTGCGACTATTACCTCTCCCGGCGAATACGATATTAAACTAGAGTATTTCGACGATAAGGGCGGATATGCTTGGACTACGTTTAAAATCACAATGGAACAATAACCCAAAACAATTCTCCTAAATTGCTTTACTAGCACGAGAGCCGAGGGATTCCTCGGCTCTTTTTTTATTCCCCTGATGGGGGATTTTTTTGTTTTACGAGCAAACAGCTCTACAAAAGTCTATGGCGTTAAAAACGCCTATTATTGTAAATTTTGGTATACAAAAAGCGGCAAAATCCAGGGTTTTCAAGGCTTCTCAGCCTCGATGATTTTATTATTAACATCTGCGATGAAAATGGGTAAAATTACGTTATTATTCTGCCGTGAATGCGGCGGTTTATACCACCAAAAAGGGCGTAATAAACTTAAAAAATATTAAAATCGTCAGGAGGACGAATTATGAGAAAAACAAAAAGATCGGCGTTCACTATCGTCGAGCTGGTAATCGTAATTGCGGTAATCGCTATCCTTTCCGCAGTGCTGATTCCTACCTTTGGTGCGATCATTAAGAACGCTAACGTAGCTGCGGACCAGTCTGCGGCAGCGACTCTCACAACCGAGCTTCACATTTACCTTAAGGGTGAAACCATCGACAGTGAAGCAGAGCTTATGGCAGCTATAAATGCTATCGATCCC
>JAZSMV010000122.1:0-18975 GCA_045536065.1 Eubacteriales bacterium
TTGACCTTTGCCGAACTCTGAATGGCAAAAGGCTCCCACACGGAGATCCTTCGCTCCTTTGGTACAGCCTTCCCCAAGATAGGGGAAGGGGGACCACGAAGTGGTGGATGAGGATGACCTTTGCCAAAGTCTAAGCCGAGGAAGGCTCCCACACGGAGATCCTTCGCTCCTTTGGAACAGTCTCCGAGAAGGCTGACTGCCGCTCAGGATGACAGCTTTGCAGAGTTCAGAGTTGGCCTTCCCCTTGGGCAAGGCTATCGTAGGGCAAAGTGCAAAGTTTTTTGCTTTGGCGAATATTTTTACCTTCTCTGGCAAGAATAGTCTTAACATCTAAAGGAAAGGAAATTATGATGGAAAAGAAAATTAAATTCAGCGACCAGCCAAGAAGGGTCAAAATTATCTATGCTGCCGTGATCGGAGTGCTTTGCGTTACGGCGGTGGTGGTGGGAATCTTCTCCGCCGCAAATAGAAATGAGGATCTGCCCGAGGACGGTAACACTGCCCTCACCCCCGATGACGGAAATGAGGGCGAGGGAAACAACGAGGGTAGCGGCGGAAACGAAAACGAGAACGAGGGCGAGGATAACAAGAAGCCCGAAAAGCTGACTATGGTTTCTCCCGTGGTTGGCGAGGTGACAAAGAGCCACAGTATTGATATGCCCGTTTTCTCCACCACCCTCAACGAGTGGAGAGTGCATACAGGAATCGATATTTCGGCTGATGAGGGCGCAGAGGTGTTTGCGGCGGCGGACGGAACGGTCAGCCGTGTATTCAGCGATCCCCTGCTCGGCAAGTCGGTGGAGATCACCCACGAGGGCGGAATCGTGAGCGTGTACTCTAACCTTGCCGTAACCGATATTGCCGTTAAGGAGGGCGATGCCGTCAAGTCGGGTGCCCTTATCGGTCTGGTTGGCGACAGCTCTCTGTCCGAGCTTGCCGAGGAGCCTCACCTTCACTTCGCCGTAAAGGTCAACGGTGTCAGTGTAAACCCCCTCGACTATATCTCCGAGGAGTCAAAGCAGGCATCGCTCGGAATGACCGAGGTTTAATTTAATTCAGAATGCAGAATGCAGAATTCAGAATGCGTATACCGCTTGCGGTATATTGCCAAGCGAGGAGATGATACTGAGTGATAGTACAGAAAGTGTAATTCCCGCTTATATTTCCCCGAGCGGCAAACTATGTTTCAAGAGTTGGAGCAGAATGCAGAATGCAGAATGCAGAATGCAGAATTAAAGGTACTTGACAAGGCGTAGCAATTATGCTATAATTTTCTTGTCTGTCGGGGCTCTCTCCACGGAGTCCCGACACATTTTTTATTTTGAGGTTTTTGCATGACAAACGTTGCGATCCTCGGCTTCGGCGTCGTTGGTGGCGGTGTTGCCGACCTTTTAACAAGCAATCACTCCCTCGTAGCAAGGCTTGGCGGTGAGGAGGTCAATATCAAGTACATACTTGATCTGCGTGATTTCCCCGACTCCCCCTTCGCTGACAGGGTGGTTCACGATTTTAATATAATCCTTGCCGACGGCGAGATCGACTGTGTGATCGAGGTTATGGGTGGCTCTCACCCTGCATACGAGTACACTATGGCGGCTCTGCGCTCTGGCAAGAGCGTTATCACCTCCAACAAAGAGGTGGTGGCCAAATACGGCGATCAGTTCCTTGCCGTAGCGAAGCAGAACGGCGTTTGCTATCGCTTTGAGGCGGCGGTTGGCGGCGGTATTCCTGTCATCTCGCCTATGATCAGCTTTATCGGTCAGAACAGGCTCTGTGAGGTGCGTGGCATTCTTAACGGAACTACAAACTATATTCTTACCAAGATGTTCACCTTTGGCGCATCCTTTGAAGAGTCGCTGAAGGATGCTCAGGACAGGGGCTATGCCGAGAGAAATCCCGAGGCCGACGTGCTTGGACTTGACGCCTGCAGAAAGATCGCTATTCTCACCGCTCTCGCAGACGGAAGGCTTATTCCCACCGAGAACATTCACACCGAGGGCATTACCGCTATCCGCAAGGAGGACGTGGCGTGTGCTGAGAAGCTGGGTCTTGTGATCAAGCTGCTTGGCAGATGTATTATCTCGGAGAATGAAATTCAGGTTATGGTTGCGCCCTTTATGCTGGGAGCTGACTCTCCCCTTTCAAGTGTCAGCGGCGTTTACAATGCCGTTGAGGTGGTTGGCGAGCCTATCGGCAACCTGATGTTCTACGGTCAGGGCGCAGGCGCAGGAGCTACCGCATCGGCTGTGGTTGGCGACCTTGTTCAGATTATGCAGACCGGCATCAGCTATGCGGAGCCCCAATGGATAAAGAGCAGCGATGCTCTTGCGGATTTCGGCGAGTTTAAGTCGAGGAGCTATATCGCTCTCTCGGAAATTGGCAGAGAGGCGGCGGAAAAGGAGCTTGGCGCTCTTCAGGTTATAGGTGAGGGCGAGGAGCTTTCTGTTGTGACCGAGCTGATGAGCGAAAACGAGATCTTAGCCGCTATCGACAGACTTGAGAAGTCGGGCGCAGAGTTAAAATCAAGAATAAGACTTTTATAAAACAAAAATCCCGAGACTACTCGGGATTTTTTATTTGGCATAGGGTCAAAATTCTGCCCGATCTTCTGACTATGCAATAAAGGGTCAGAAGCGACATCAGAAGCAGAATAAGGTCTATTACGTACAGTAAAAAAGAGTGTGACATAGCCGAGGACAGAAGGATTGAGGCGATAAATAAAAGGGGAAACAGAGCGCCCGAGATTCTGCCGAGAGATGTGGCGCACCGACTGCCGTAATAGTACCAGCAGATAAGGGTTGCGTAGGCAAAGCAGAGGATGATAAGGGTGAGAATAAAGCCCGAAAGATCGCCCAGCACCGAGGAAAAAGTGTGGACAATAAGAGCCATCGGGGTATCAAAAGCCGTCGGGTCGGGGGTGGAGATGAGAATGGCTATGCCTGTCAGAATACATAGCAAGGAGCTGTCGAAAACCACCTCGCACATAGCGAACAGCCCTGCCCTGTGAGGCGTGCGCCCAAGCGAGCGGGAGTGAGCCATAGCCGAGGTGCCAACCCCTGCCTCGTTTGACAGTATTCCACGGGCAAAGCCCTCACGGACGGCAAGAAAGGATATGCCGCCACCCACCGCCGAGCGAAAGGTAAACGCTGAGGAAATTACCGAGCTTATGACCGAGGGTAGCCTTGAAAAATTAATGAAAATTACTGTAAAACATAGGATTATGTAAATTATAGTTGTCAAAGGGATAACAATTTCGGTGATATTTTCGATCTTTCTCCCACCGCCGATAAGACAGGGCGTGAGCAAAATCACAAGAAAACCTGCGCATAAAAGAGGACTTACGTGCAGTGATTTCTCGGCTACGTCACAGAGGGCAGAGGTCTGCATTGCCGAGCCCATAAAGAGCGAGAGCAGGAGCATAAGCGAGGTGTAAAGGAGCGAAAATGCTCTGCCGAGGCAACCGAATACACCCTCTATTACCGTAGCCATTCCCCCACCCCTGACGCCTCTATCAAACACCAGAAGCGTCTCGGCATATTTGATTATCATAGCGAAAAATGAGGATATAAAAAGCCAGAAAAGGCTCCCTGCCCCGCCTATCATAATCCCCGCCGCCACGCCGAAGATATTCCCCACCCCAAGCGTGCCTGCCAGTGCGAGAAGAAAGGCTCGACGGCTATCTCTGTCGGCAAGAGAGGTGATAAGCTCCCTCGCCGTTCTTATGGGGTGAATTAGGAAGAAAAGCCTTAATTTTATCAGTAAAAACAGCCCCACAAGGCTGACTGCGATAGGTAAAATCAATGAATAATCCATAAAAAAACTCCCTCGCACAAATGTATGCGTGGGAGCCTTTTATTTATAACTCTATTGTTTTCGTCGGGTGATTTCTGCCCGTCCCTTTTTGTTCGTCAGGTTAGATAACCTGTACGTTTTTATCACGGTTTCCCGGTTTATGCGCTGAAATCAAACCACTTTGAAATATCAACGCCGCAGGCCTCAAGCACCTTCCAGGCGATAAAGAGAACGCAGGCGGCAATAGCGCCGATAAGAACAATATTGTAGACCTTGTCGAACTTCTTGTTCTTCTCCTCGTCACGCTTGTCCCTCTCAATATCCTCCTCGCTCTCACGAAGCTCCTCGGGGATCTCATCAAGAACGTCGTCTTCCCCATCCTCGCCGTCAAGCGAGAAGTCATAGCTGCCGTCCTTGATCGCCTTGGCACGCTCGCCTGCCGCAAGCATGATCTCGCTTACGGTCTCAAGGGTAACGCCGTCGGGATCGTGGTCAGCCATAGTCTTGCCGATCTTGTCCATAGCAAGCTTTATCATATCAAAATCACGTCCGAGGGTTGCAGTATCAAGCAGGGCGGCGCAATCGTCGCAGAGCAGACGTGCATTTCCCACAGCGCCCATAGAGAGAACGGGTGCATCCTCCCTCTCAATATGCTTTTCACATATACAGCACTTAGCCATTGTTCTTGTCCTCCTTGGTCTGATTACGGATCTGCGATCTGAAATATGCAATATACTCGTTTCTGAGGGCGGCTCTCTCCTGCTGCTCCTCGAATGTAAGCTCTCTCTCCTTGGCGAGCCTGCCAAGCTCGTTTATTCTGTCGATCTTAGCTCTATCCATTCTTCTTTCCTCCGTAAAGCTTTGCAAGACCGCCGGTAGAGGTCTCTCTGTAATGGTGAGAAAGATCCTTGCCCGTCTCATACATAGTCTTGATTACCATATCCAGCGAGATCTTTCTCGAGCCGGAAAGGAAGTTTGCAAGGTTTACCGCATTGATAGCTCGCATAGCCGCTACCGCATTACGCTCGATGCAGGGGATCTGCACAAGACCGCAAATGGGGTCGCAGGTAAGTCCGAGATGATGCTCAAAGGCGATCTCGGCTGCGTATTCTATCTGATCAATGCCCATCTCAAAGAGCTCGCCAAGTGCGGCAGCCGCCATAGAGCAGGCAGTTCCGATCTCCGCCTGACAGCCACATTCAGCACCGCTGATAGATGCGTTAGTCTTTGTGAGCGCACCGATAAGGCCTGCAACCGCAAGGGCACGAAGGATCTCCTCGTCGGAGAATCTGTGCTTCTCCTGCATATAACGAAGCACCGAGGGCAGTACCGCACAGGCTCCGCAGGTGGGAGCGGTTACGATAATGCCGTTGTCTGCGTTCTGCTCGCTTACCGCATAGGCATAGGCGCAAACGATACGGTTCTCACGGGTAACAGGGCTCTCGTCAATATGGCGCTGGTTGTAGAGGTACTGCGCCTTTCTCTCCACCTCAAGACCGCCGGGAAGAATACCCGAGGTTGTAAGTCCCTCGTGGATAGCGTTCTTCATAGTAGTCCAAACGGTGTAAAGGAACTCACGTATTCCCTCGCCCTCACGAAGCAGAACGTAGTCGGAGAGACGGATGCCCTCTTTTTTACAAAATTCGGATATCTCGGCAAAGGTGGTCTCGGGATAAACAAGGGTTGCTCCCTCTCCCTCTCTGCCCTCTATCTCAATATCACCGCCGCCGACGCTCATAACACGCATTCTGCTCTGCTCCTTGCCGCCGACTACCGAGAAAATGTCCATAGTATTCTCGTGGGGCAGCTCACGGTCGGTGGTGTTAAAGATAATCTCAACAGCCTTTTCGGTAGCGGCATCAATAGCCTTATCGGTGCCGTGACCCTCGCCTGTGTCGGCAAGGCTGCCGTAAAGGATAACCTTATAGCTCTCTGCCTCGGGATGCTCGGATACGTAGATACCCATAGCCTTCGCAGGTCCCATGGTGTGAGAGGATGATGGTCCCTTTCCTATCTTGTATATATCTCTGATCGATTTCATCATAGCCTTTTTCTCCTCAAAGAAAATTTGCATAGCTTAACGAGTATATTTTATCACTATTTTAGCTAACTGTCAAGCCGTTTATTAAAAAGAGCCGTTACGTAAACGGCTCTTTGTGCTTTATTTATTCTTTAAGTACTCATCGATCGCCTTTGCGGCTACCTTGCCCGCACCCATAGCGGAGATTACGGTTGCGGCGCCTGTTACGGCATCGCCGCCTGCGTATACGCCTGCCTTGGTGGTGGCGCCGTCCTCGGTGACGATTATACCGCCCCAGCGGTTGACCTCAAGACCCTCGGTGGTGGACTTGATAAGGGGGTTGGGCGAGGTGCCGATAGCCATAATCACGGTGTCAACGTCAAGGGTGAACTCACTGCCCTTTACCTCTACGGGACGGCGTCTGCCACGCTCGTCGGGCTCGCCAAGCTCCATACGGATACATCTCATACCTATAACCGTACCGTTCCTTGCATCACGGCGATCGGCGGGATTTTCGTAGCCGAGAATTTCCACGGGATTGCAGAGCAGACGGAACTCGATTCCCTCCTCCTCTGCGTGCTCTACCTCCTCACGCCTTGCGGGAAGCTCGGTCATAGAGCGCCTGTATACGATATAAACCTTATCCGCTCCCAGACGAAGGGCTGTTCTTGCCGCATCCATAGCCACGTTGCCGCCGCCTACGACCGCAACTCTGCCGCCCTTCATAATGGGCGTTTCGGGGCTTTCAAGATATGCCTTCATAAGATTTGAACGGGTCAGATATTCGTTTGCCGAATATACTCCCTTCAGCGCCTCGCCGGGTATACCCATAAAGTTGGGAAGTCCTGCGCCAGAGCCGATGAATACCGCATCAAAGCCCTCATCAAACAGCTCGTCTACCGTCAGAGTCTTGCCGATAATTACGTTGGTTTCGATTCTTACACCCATTCTTTTAAGAGTATCAACCTCTTTTTTCACGATCTCCTTCGGCAGACGGAACTCGGGAATTCCGTACACAAGCACGCCGCCTGCGGTGTGGAGAGCCTCGTAAACGGTGACAGAATAGCCCGCCTTTGCAAGATCGCCTGCGCAGGTAAGTCCCGAGGGACCCGAGCCAACGATGGCAACCCTTTTGCCGTTGCTCTCAAGACATTCGGGGGTCTTGTCGCTGTGGGAATTGTGCCAATCGGCAACAAATCTCTCAAGTCTGCCGATGCCAACAGGCTCGCCCTTGATGCCTCTTACGCAAAGCTTCTCGCACTGGGTCTCCTGGGGACAAACTCTGCCGCAGACCGCAGGGAGAGTGGAGCTTTTTGCAATTATCTGATAGGCGGCCTCAAAGTCGCCTTCCTTGATTTTGGAAATAAATTCGGGAATGTGAATATTCACAGGACAGCCGCTGACACAGGGCATATTTTTACAACCCAGACAACGAAGCGCCTCGTCAATGGCAGTCGCCTCGTCATAGCCGAGAGCTACCTCGTCAAAGTTATGGGCACGAAGGAGAGCGTCCTGAGTGGGCATTTCGTTTTTCTTTGGTGACATATTCGCTTTAGCCATTAGTTGCATCCCCCTTCTTTAAGAGATTGCAGGTGGACTCGTAGGCGTGCCTTTCAAAATCACGGTAAGCCGTACTGCGAGAGATAGCCTCGTCAAAGTCGACCTGATAGCCGTCAAAATCGGGGCCGTCAACACAGGCAAATTTCGTAACACGTCTGCCGTCCACATTAAGAGTAAGTCGACAGCCGCCGCACATACCCGTTCCGTCGATCATAATGGGGTTCATGGACACGTCACAGGGAATGGCTGTGGGGCGCACCGTCTCCACAACAAATTTCATCATAATAAGCGGGCCAATGGTGATAACCTTGTCGAATTTCCCTTCGGAAATCAGCTCACGAAGAGGCAGGGTCACGTTGCCCTCTCTACCGTAGGAGCCGTCGTCGGTCATAACGGTAAGCGAGTCCGAGCAGGCGGAAAATTCATCCTCTAAAATCACAAGGTCACGACTTCTGAAGCCGATGATCGAGGTAACCTTAGCGCCCTTTTCCTTCAGCGCCTGTGCGATAGGAAGCGCAATAGCGCAACCAACTCCGCCACCAACGATACATACGTTCGAAAGCCCTTCAAGGTCGGTGGGAACGCCCAGCGGACCTGCAAAATCCTCTATGTACTCGCCCTCATTTTTCTCGGAGAGCTTTTTTGTAGTCGATCCGACGATCTGGAATATGATCCTTACGCTGCCTGCGGCTCTGTCGTATCCCGCTACCGTAAGGGGTATTCTCTCGCCCTCTTCGTCCACCCTGAGAATGATAAACTGACCCGCCAGAGCCTTTCTCGCCACAAGGGGAGCCTCAATATCCATCATTACAACGGTGGGATTTAGCTGTTTTTTGTAAACAATTCTATACATTTTGCCTCTTTCTCGCCGATTTTTCTGAAAAAGCGGCGATTTATCAACCGAAAATTTGCATAAAAAACTTATCTCTTATATTATACAACGAAAGCGATGCTTTTGCAATAGAGCTCTGCATTTTTAACAAAATATTTTTAAAATAAGAAACAATAGTAGAAAAAGGACGGCTCATTTTTGAGCCGCCCTTATAGGATTTCTCTGTTGTATACCACACTCGCCGGTTTATCTTCTGTAAAACATCGATTCGGTATTAACTTTGCCACCGTGATCGAGCCATCTGTTAAGTTCCTCGATAAATTTATTCATATCGACAATGTCAATTTCTGCAAGGTCATAATAATCTGAAAGACATAAACATTGATTTTGAAAATCGCAACTAGGTATTTTCTGATAGATACGGCATATAGCAGACATCAACTGATCCTCTGTCAGATCTCCGTTTCTATACCTATCTCTTAGGTTCGTACGCAATCTGGCATACACCGATTCCTCATCAAAGGGAGCTTCAAGACAGTAAAGGTTTAATCGATGCAGAACCTCGTTCATATCTCCACGGCTTTCAACCAATTCAAGCACAATATGAGATATTGGATCTTCGATTTTAAGAAAGGAATCAAGCCACTCATCATAGTTATCCCACCAACCGCACAACAGCATTATTCTCTCATAATAAGCATCTTCACGTGTCATAATTAAGCTCCTTTCTCTTTCATTATTTGTTAAGTTAACAATCCGAGAAGTATTGCGAATGCAGCAAAACTGCAACCATATATGATGTACCATATATAGTTGTTGAATTTAAAGCGTGCATGCTTTAACCGCTTTTGCAATTCACAGATTAGCAAAAATGATGGATGGTTTATAGTTAATCTTTTGTTATTTTGTACATCAAACATAGTTATTGAACAAGGCGATCCGCCACCGTGTTTTGTCATTGCTCCTTGATCAAAGACAATAAGATTCACTTCTTCAAGTGGCATAGACTGTGTAACGATGCCTTTTTCTTGTAATGTTATATTTTTTTCATCAATATACACACGGTAATCCTTAAAAATGCAGATAATTAAGTGAATTACATTTCCTAAAACCGTAAAGAACGAAATTAAGACTATGTATACGAGAAACATATACAGTATTCCTTTGACTTCATCCGGATTTTTCAATAACCACATTATTAATATACCCGGTAAGAAGGATGTCAATGAAGAACACATCTGAAACATTACGGTAAACAAATAATTCGATTTATATTTTTTCATAAAGAGTTCCTCCTTGTCAAATTCAAGTTTAAGACGACCCCTCCGCTTTGCAGTCTGTGATCAGCTGAAATTCCTATGTATAGTTTTAATGGTTTGAGATAGAGCGTGATAAACCTGTTCCCTGCTTTCAAGCGGATAGGTTTTACCCTCGCCGGAATCGTCCGCACTGTAAGAAACCGTAAATTCATTCGGGTAGATCTGTATGTCAATATTCATGTAATAAGGAAGATATGTTCCCTTTATTCTAAGGCACTTTAGATTGTCTTCCCAATCAAGGTGAACCTCAAAATGCTTGAAAGGATAGCTCAATAGTTCTTTTTTCAAAGTAAAGTCAAGGCAATCACGAACCAACAGATCAAACGCCGTTTGCTTATCGCCCAAGCTATTCAGATGCTTCCATATTTTCTTTTTCTTAAAATACGACATCCTCTTTTTAAAAAGCATCATCATTCACAGCCCCTTTTTATTTTATTATATCATACCCATTTCAAAAAGTAAAGTGAACAGAGGGAAACAGTTGATAACTGTTTCCCTCGTAGTGAATGCGAAGAAACAAGAAGCAGATCAATCAGGGCTTGCCCTGTGAAGATATGCGACTATGTTTCGAGAGTAGATTTGACTAATCAAACCGCCCTAGATTTTGGCGGACGAGCAATGCTCGCCCCTACAGTTTTAATATTGTTGGCTTATTTTCCGTCCTGCAAAATTCTCATTGCTTCGTGGGTACAGTCAACATGAAGTATTTGATATTTCTGTACATCCTAAATAGTTAATCATTAAATCGTATAACTTTTCTTCGGTTGTTTTAGGCTTAACCGGTTGTTCTTTTTTGCTTGTTTTTCCTTTCAACCACTTAATGAAATCAACAAGTTTCACAATGCACCAAATTATCAATACAAACGGTACTACAAGAATATGTAACAAAACATCAATTACCTTATTTTTCGCCTTATATCCCTGAACTTTATCAATTTTGGAACCGATATACTGAATATTTCCAACGAGTTCTATTCTATTATCATATTCAACAATTTCAGGTATGTACCAATTTCCACCGCTATGTCCAGTTCGCTCTATTCCAAATTTTAATTTATTATCAATAGTACTTATAATATAATTTTCAATTTGAAAATCCCCTTTGTGATGATCACTTATCTTTTTTTCAGGAGAACCGTAACGGCAGTGATTTATAAACATTTCTTTTGTTCCATTGTAACAAAATCTGTATTCTTTATCCATATACTGCCTCCTTGTTTTCCCCATATTGTACCACAATCAAGCTAAAAAGTCAAGGACGGCTTGATTTTGGAGCCGCCCTTGTTGATTATTCTTTTATGGGAATCCATATTTCGCTTCTGTAATCGTCTGCCAGCATATCGCCTGCGGAATAGTATTCGATCTCGGGCAGCATTGCGTGCTTATAGCCCGAGTTTGGAAGCCATTCGGAATAGATTCGCTTCCATATATCCTGCATAGGATTGGGCAGGGGTCGCATTGAACCGATAACCTCAAACACCGCCCAGGACGTGGCGGGAATAGTTATTTCCTCGAGGTTTTCGGGACATTCCTTGTCGGACATACAGCCGATCCAATAATCAAAGCCGCCGTCATACATATCTGCACACAAGCCAACAACACCGTCGTTGTTACTAAGGGTAGTAATCTGTTCTCTCAATTCATCCGTAATAGAATCCCACATCTTCGGGATCTCGGTAAGTTGGCCGTCGTTTTCGGTTGAAAACCACTTTTTAAAACCGATGATGTGCATTTCTTCTTTCCTTAAAATTCTGTAATTCATTGCGTTTACCCCTTTTATTGTTAATACAAAGGTGATTCTGCCATAGGATTTCAGCAGAGCGCCGCCACGCTTAACCGCCGAGGGCGTGATACCGTGCATCTGCCTGAATGCTCTGGTAAAGGAATCGGGCGATGTGTAACCGTATTTCAGAGCCACCTCAAGCACCGACACGCCGCCCTTCTGCAGCTCGTAGCCTGCAAGCGAAAGTCTGCGCCTGCGCACGTATTCCACGATGGAAATTCCCGTCAGGGCATAGAAGGTCTTCTGCAGATCGCTCTCAAGGTTGCCCGTTACCGCCGCAACCTGTGGCATACGAAGCTCGTCCAAAAGATGCTCCTCGATATAGTCAATAGTGGCATTCATGCTCTCTAAAACATTCATCACTATCACCTCCGTTTGTAAACATTGTAGCACAAGTAGAAATGATTTTCTCGACTTTTTCTCACGAAAAATGTCGGGTTGTTATTTTATCATTAAAACCAATAATCGTGCATTTCAGAAATTATAACTTCATCTATTTTTTCATCTATGCTGTCCGGGATAACAGAATCAATACCGCACTTTGGACACAGCGCCGTTTCTTCAGCTAAATATCTTTCAACTTCTCCGCTTTCAAAAACACTTTTACAATGGAAGCAATAGCACCTATCAGAGCTTGCAATCATTTCTTTATTATGAGATGCGTAGGCGTGCAACCTTTCCATTTGCGATTTTTTATCGTGGGAATAGGATCGATTTGCCTTTATTTTTCCCTCTCCCCTATACTTTCGCACTACCGCAAAAACTGTGTATATGCTGAGAGCGATATATAAGATTGCCAACACAACAAAATTGGTTAACGTCCTATCAATAGCAAATAAATAAAAGAGTGTGAAGGAAACTAGGTAAAAGATAATAGGAATTAATAGATTACGGATCAAAATTCTTTTGTTATCGGCTTCCCTGCTTGATTCGTAGTTTTCCTTTATTTCTTCGGGTGATAAAACAATTTTTCTGTGATTCTTTTGTATTCTTTCGATTATACACTGATCGTCAAAAGAAATTCTTGCTCCACAGGACGGGCACTTAAACCGATAAGAATAAACGTCGTGATCATGTCTTGGATACATATTGTAATCGTGGTACTCAAAATAATCCCAATCGTCCTTTGTAACAATGCGGTGAGTTTTTTCTTTTTCCAATTTTGTACCGCATTTTGAACAGTAATACTTTTTAAACACCATTCCAAAAGGGATTGATA
This sequence comes from Eubacteriales bacterium, assembly GCA_045536065.1. Lineage (GTDB taxonomy): Bacteria > Bacillota > Clostridia > Oscillospirales > CAG-272 > UBA1740. The sequence goes on from JAZSMV010000122.1 coordinate 12,526, forward strand.
TAGACTTGCCCTTCAAACGATCACATCCTTTCATAATATCATCTGAATAAATTATATCATATCAAGGCAAAAAAGTAAAGAGGACGGCTCGATTTCTCGGGGCCGCCCTGTTTTTATTAGCCTTCCCCAAGACAGGGGAAGGGGGACCGCTTGCGGTGGATGAGGATGACACCGTAAACCGCCCTGTTTTAGAAAGGCCCCTTTGTGTAAAGGGGGCTGGCACCAAAGGTGACTGGGGGATTGTCACAATCCCTCCGCCTCACCTTCGTTCAGCACCTCCCTTTACACAAGGGAGGCTTATTTAGAATTTCTTATCTTTAAGGATCTCCATAGCTTCGGCAATACAGTCAACATGAAGTATTAATTAAAACTCAATTCCCTCTGCCTCACAGCGAAGATTGTAAAATTGCTTTACCCAATCGGGCATTGTTTCCACTTCTTCCTTGATTTTTACAAGAGTTCTTTTTCCTACTCTCCTATCCATATAAGCGAACACACGCAATAAGTAATTGTCTGAATAAAGAGAAGTAGCAATGTCTGTATTAAGATAAGTGGTTATAGAAACAATAAAATCATGCTCACATAACTTACATTCGGGCATCCACACTTCTTTTGAAGCATTTGTTTTAGCTATTTTAAATGCTCTCATACTTCCTTCAAAATCTTCAATTGCAGAAGGAACACTATCCATTTTTTTATATTGCTCCATTATATCACGGCTCTGGTCATATCCCTGATTCCAAGTACAGGAAATCATTTCTTTTTCCTTATAAGTAATCGTTGCTCTACCATAAGCGTTATGAACCTCGTGATAGGTCGTATAAAAATATGAAACGTCATCTTTTAGTGCATCGCAAAGCAAATCGTTCATTTGCTTTTTAAGGCTACCCCAAGACTTATATTTAGTTTTCTCCATATTATTCATACTTTTCACTCCTATATGTTTTTATACGTTTATTATACCACACCCACGCAAAAAAGTAAAGGACGATTTGACTAAATCAAACCGCCCTGTTTTATTGGTGAAGTTTTTGCCTTTGGCAAAAGTGAAGTTTACTTTCGTAAGTGAAGTTTGGGGCACAGCCCCAAGTGAAGTTTGATTTGCCATAGGCAAATCAAGTTATGGAGATTTTACTTTCCTTTTAAAATCTCCATAGCTTCGCCAAATCTTTGGAAATGCACGACCTCACGCTGACGAAGGAAGCGAATGGCGTCGTTGACGTCGGGATCGTCGGAGAGACGGAGAATGTTGTCGTACATGGCTCTTGCCTTCTGCTCTGCCGCCAGGTCCTCGTGAATGGATGCAAGAGCATCCTCCTTTGAGGCGATGGATGCCGCATTGAAGGGCACACCTGCCGCAGATGCAGGATAGATCGCTGCGCCGTGGTCCACGTAATACTTATCAAAGCCGCCTGCCATTATCTCGTCGGGAGTGAGGTTGCGGGTCAGCTGATATACAATGCTGCCTACCATCTCCATATGGCCAAGCTCCTCCGAGCCTACGTCGGTTAAAATACCAACTACTCTGCCATCGGGCATTGTATAGCGCTGGTTAAGATAGCGCATAGATGCGGCAAGCTCGCCGTCGGGACCGCCGAGGGCTGTGATTATAATGCCCGCAAGACGAGGGTTGGGTCGCTCGATCCTTACGGGGTGCTGAAGCTGCTTCTGATATATCCACATACTATCTGTCCCCCTCTCTCATAAAGTCGCCTGCCTGCTGCCAGGGCCAAGGGCCGTCTACCCAATGCCACTTGTCAGTGCTTACGTTACCCATTGCGGTCAGGGGGCCGACGGTGTTTTCATACTCCTCGGTAAGTCTTTTCAGCTCCTCAACAGTCTGATAGTAGTAATCAAGAGCCGTGCGGCACTCGGGGTGGGTGTCAAGGTATAGCTCAAGCTCCACCTTTACGAAGCAGAGCGCACGGATCTGATCCGCAAGACTGCCCCTTAAGGGTGTGCCGCCGGGATTTCTGCCTGTGCGGTTGCCGTTTGCGTAGCCTCTACCGTTCATATTTGTATTCATACCGTTTCGGGTTGTGTTTTCGCCTGTCAGATTATTTCTCATTCTATTCACGGCCGTACACCTCCATAGGCTTATAGAGCTCCTCGAAAAGCGTACCGTGTGTCAGGGCGTCGTTGGCCGAATAGAGCATACGAAAGACCTGGTTGGGCGCATAGACGTAGGCGAGGGGCACTCTGTCAAGACAGCTGCCGTCACCGCCGCAGGTGTGATTTCCCTGAACGCCGCCAACACTGCCGCCGTTACCGTTGCCGTTGCCATTACCGTTACCGTTGCCATTACCGCAGCCGTTACCGCAGCCGTTTCCGCAGCCGTTTCCGCAACCGTTTCCGCAGCCGTTACCACAACCGTTTCCGCAGCCGCCCATACCGCCGTCGGTCACACCGCCAACAGAACCGTTCGGATATCCGTTTTCGTTTTTGTCCATTTTTTGTCCTTTTCCTTATCTGTTTTGCGGACGAAAATTCATTCGACCGCTATAAGCAGTATACGTTTTTTGCCGTATTTTGTTACTCTCTGACGCCTCGGCGCATCAGCCTCAGCGACAGGAACAGAATAATGGAAAAGACCGAAAGTCCGCAGAGGAGTATCGCCCTACCCGTCAGCAGATAGTCGGCTCCAAGCAGGGAGAAAACCGAGTATTGCAGGTTAAATACCGACATAAGCGAGGTGGACAGCGTCAGATTTCGGGCGGTAAAATAGAGGTGATTTTCGCTCTCACGGTGCTTACGAAGCTCGCTCACCGACCTTGCCACCGAATAGACCGTGAAGATCAGAAAGCCAAGCAAAATCACTCCCGAATAGCTGACGAAGCTTCGGCGACGGATGGAATACAGCATTATCATTGCCGCCGCAATATCGAGCAGCAGCATAAGAAGTCCCACACGCAGACAGATGCGCCGCTCTTCCGCCCTGCCCCGTCGCCTGCCCTCAAGGATAAGATAGATGCGTATGATTATCAGCATAAGGTGATAGACGGTCAGCGTGGCAGACCAGATACTGCGGTATAGCACAGCCGAGGCAAGATTGGTTCCGATATATATTAGGTTCATCAGCGAGCCCCCAAGCATTACCCATAGCACTCGTGCCGTAGGGCTCTCAAAAATGCGACGAAGGTATTCTTTGTACTTAAATCCTGTTTTCATAGAGTTATTTTACCCTATGAGAAAATTATTATTTACTTATCTGCTTTTCGCTTGACTTAAAGGGGGATTTGTACTATAATAGAGAGGAAAGGTGTGTGAGGTTATGGGCGCTGTATATGAATTTGAAAAGGAAAAGCTGATTATCGGCGTAATATATCACGAAAAGGCAATTCTCGACCGTGCTATGCAGATCCTGACAGCCGAGTTTGGCGAGATCGAGGCGGTGAGCGAGGAGTTTTCCTTCTCGAAGGAGTTCTCCACCTACTACGACGGTGAGATCGGTGGCGAGGGGTTAAGGAGAATTTACAGCTTCAAGACGTTGGTCGATCCCGAAAGGCAGGCGGACATAAAGATACGCACCAATGAGATCGAGGCCCGGCTTTCGCTGGACGGTAAGCGACAGATCAACCTTGATCCCGGCTTTATTAACCACGGCAGACTGATGCTCGCCACTACCAAGGAGACAGGCTTCCGAGTGCCCTTAAAGGAGGGCATCTACACCGAGCTGACGCTGTTCTGGGCGAGGGGCTGCTGGCAGAAATTCCCCTGGACTTATCGTGACTATCAGTCCGAGAGGGTGCAGAAATTTATTACCGAGGTAAGAGCCTCGTACCTTGCCGAAAGACGTAAAAGTATTGGCAAATAATATAACAAAACAATGATAAACCGCATATTTTGCGGCGAAAAATAGGAGAAAACAAAGAAAATGAGAGATTACGGTCTTATTAAAGAAAACGACCCCCGTCTGTATGAGGCTATCACCAAGGAGACCGAAAGACAGAGAAATAAAATCGAGCTTATCGCATCCGAGAACTTCGTTTCGGAGGTTGTGATGGAGGCCAACGGCACTACCCTTACCAATAAGTACGCCGAGGGTTACCCCGGCAGAAGATATTACGGCGGCTGTGAGCACGTGGACACAGTTGAGTCTATTGCTATCGAGCGTGCAAAGGAGCTTTTCGGTGCAGGATACGCAAACGTACAGCCTCACTCGGGCGCACAGGCAAATATGGCGGTATTTTTCGCACTTCTCGAGCCCGGTGACACTATTTTATCTATGAATCTGGCTCACGGAGGCCATCTGAGTCACGGTTCGCCCGTAAATATCTCGGGAAAGTACTGGAAAATCGTTCCTTACGGCGTTACACGTGAGGGCGGAGTGATAGATTATGACGAGGTAAGACGCCTTGCACTCGAAAATAAGCCAAAAATGATCCTTGCAGGCGCTTCTGCATACCCCAGAGTGATAGATTTCAAGAGATTTCGTGAGATTGCAGACGAGATCGGCGCATATTTAATGGTTGATATGGCTCATATTGCAGGTTTAGTGGCTGCGGGAGAGCATCCCTCGCCTATTCCCTACGCTCACGTGACCACGACCACCACTCACAAGACCTTAAGAGGTCCCAGAGGCGGCCTTATTCTCTCAAATGATGAGGAAATCGCTAAAAAAATCGACAAATCTATCTTCCCCGGCACCCAGGGCGGCCCTCTTATGCACACAATAGCGGCAAAAGCGGTCTGCTTTGGTGAGGCTTTGAAGCCTGAATTCAAGGAATATGCAAAAAATGTGGTTAAAAACTGCTCTGCTCTGGCTGATGAGCTTCAAAAAGAGGGCTTTAAGCTGGTTTCGGGCGGAACTGACAACCATTTGCTCCTTCTCGACCTGACGGGAATGGCTGTTGACACAGGTAAGGAGGCCGAGCATCTGCTTGACGAGGTGGGAATCACCTGTAACAAGAACGCAATTCCCTTTGACACACAGAAGCCCTTCGTAACAAGCGGTCTGCGTCTTGGCTCTGCGGCGGTAACCACACGAGGCTTCAAGGAAGAAGATATGCGTGAGGTTGCGAGAATTATCGCCATCACCTTAAAGGACTATGAGGGCAGACAGAACGAGGCAAGAGAAAGAGTAAATAGCCTCTGCAAAAAGTACCCTCTGTACCAGTGATTTTTAAGGCAAAAAAGAGATCAAAAAAATCTTAAAAATACGGCTGAAATTTCGGCTGAAAATCAATAGAAATAAAGCCACAAAAAAAGCAAAAAAACGTCTGATTTATACCCCTGAATTTGAGGTAAAAAATCGGGCGTTTTTTATATAAAAAAAGGGATAAAAAAGAGGTCAAAATCAAGAGGAAAATAAGGGGCTTGAATACTGAAAAACAAATAGAAAATTCCTTGATTTTCAAAGCGAAAAATCGGGGTAAAATGAAAGCTTTTTTTGAGGGTCAAAAAAAGGTATAAAAAGTAAAAGAAAAGACAGGCGAAATCATAATAAAAAAAGCCCTTTAAAAAGGGATAAAAAATTCATTACGTAGTGTATAAAACCGAGATTTTCGGTCAAAAATGAGATTTTTAAAATTTTTCGGACTTTCAAAGAACTTTTCGGGGGCAAATTTCAAAAATCAGGTGATTTTTTAAAAATTTCAGGCTTTTTTTCATAAATTTTCGAATTTTTCAAGGATTTTTTAAGATTTTTTTGAAAATTTCAAACTTTTGAAAGATTTTTCGGACTTTTTTCAAATCGTTTTCGTAAACTTTAGTTAGGGTTATAAGCCGTTTTTAAGGCTTTTTCGGGGTAAAAACAGCGCTTTCGGATAGGGGGCTGGAGAGGCTCTTAAAGAGGCTGATTTTTTGCTGTTTTCAGGTGAGCTTTTGAGCGACTTTTTGTAGCTGATTTTCGGGGTTTTTCAGAGCGAAATTTCGGGTATTTTTTTGCCCTTTTGTGCTTTATTTTTAGAGAATTTTTGAGCGATTTTCGTGGCGATTTTTTGGATTGAATTTGATGTTTTTTATGTGTCTGTTTGGGAGCATTTCAGGGGGTGTTTTTGCGCTCTTTTTCAGGCCCTTTTTTAAGAGTAATTTTGATGATTTTTAGAGCCTATTTTTACTGATTATTTTAGGATATTTTTGATGTTTTTTTGATGATAATTTTAGCTCTTTTTTGATCGGTTTTTCACCTGCCTTTTTTTGTGTTTATGATGATAACAAAGTGTGGACTATCCTTAAAAAAGTCCGGATTTGCAGGCGGTTCGAAGCAGGAGATCCCTCGCCCTATGTTTTCGTCTCCGTTTTTCCCTCCTGCCGCTCGGGATGACAGATGTAGGCAATAATAAGATAATAATTAATATCCCCTCGTAGAACGGGGGGTATTTCATTTTCGGGCATAGCCCTAACCGCTACTGGCGACGCAGGGGTGCGTTTTAGATTGGCCTGCCAGCCATGCAATTGTTACTTGCTACCCGTAAACGGGTTCCAACATAGCCTCCCTTGTGTAAAGGG
>JAZSMV010000045.1:0-5210 GCA_045536065.1 Eubacteriales bacterium
ACCTTTGTCTTGTTCGGAACTGCGGAGCCGGACTCGAGGCCGCAAGCCTTCTTGATAAGAACGGGAGCCGGGGGAGTCTTTGTGATGAATGTGAATGAGCGGTCAGCATATACTGTGATAACAACAGGAATGATCAGACCGATGTCATTCTTGGTACGTTCGTTGAATTCTTTGGTGAAGTTAGGAATAGCAACACCATATGCACCAAGTGCAGGACCTACCGGGGGCTGAGGAGTAGCCTTACCAGCGGGAAGCTGCAGCTTAATGTAACCCATAATTTTCTTTGCCATAATTTAATAAACCTCCAAATGTGGTAATTTTGTCGGGAGAATTCAAAAATTTTTCTCCCTCCCACTTATTTTGCCTCAACCTGAGGCATAGCGGAATCAGTCCGCTAAAACGACATCCTTGGTTTCAACCATAATAGGAATGTCACGTCTTCCGGTAGATGCAAGGATTGTCATAGACTTCTTGTCCTCGCTGATCTCCTGGATTGTGCCCGAGTAGCCCTCAAGAGCACCCGAAACAACCTTAACAACGTCGCCGAGATTGAACTTGAATTCGTCGTGAATGATCTCAACCTGGAACATTTCGACCTCATCGTCAGTAAGAGGGGTAGGTTCAGACCCGGGTCCTACGAAGCCCGTGACGCCTGTGATGTTTCTAACAACGTGCCAGGATTCGTCAGTCATGGTCATTTTTACAAAGACGTAGCTGGGGAAGAGCTTTGTTTCAACGATCTTCTCTTCGCCATTCTTATCAAGCACGGGCTTGCCGTTTTCATCAAGAACCTTCTCGCTAACCGAGGGAACCTTGATGTCATAGATAAGATGACCGAGACCTCTGTTCTCAACGATCTTCTCAATGCTGTCTTTTACTTTGTTTTCGTAACCTGTGTAAGTATGAGCAACGTACCATCTGGGACCCTGGTTCATTTCATTTATATTACTCATAATTAATTCCTCTTAGCCAATAAGACCTGCGATGGTGTTGATGAGCAAAGAAGAGCCGTAGTCGATCACAGCGATCGCAAGGCTTATTACAACAACGGTTGCGATAACGAGCTGGAAGCTTTTCCAAACCTCGCTCTTAGAAGTCCAAACAACCTTCTTAAGCTCACCCTTGGTGTCCTTGATGAACTTAACGAACTTCTTCGCTGCACGAGCAACGATGTTGGGCTTCTTTTCAGACTTGGTAGCCTTCGCCTCTGCCTTAGTGTTTTCAGCAGGGGTATTATTGTTTTTCTTATTGTCTGCCATGTTCATTTCCTCTCAAAATTATTTGGTTTCCTTGTGCACAGTGTGCTTACGGCAGAAACGGCAGTGCTTTTTCATTTCAAGTCTGTCCGGATCGTTCTTCTTGTTTTTCTTTGTGTCATAATTTCTTTGCTTGCATTCAGTGCAGGCGAGTGTAACTTTGACTCTCATAGTTTTTTCGGCACCTCCTAATAGAATTCGGGATAAACCCGTTGAATACCTCCCTCAATGTCGAGAGATGATTGCGCTGTCCCAAAAATTTGCGCACAAAAAAAGCCTCTCAACAGAGGTATGTCCATTATATCACGCAATAAATAATTTGTCAATACTTTTTTATATATTTTTTTAAAAATTTTTTTATTATTAATTGTAGGAAAAATTCTTGACGGAAGGGAAGAAATAATGTATAATGTAACATATTATTTACCCTGGGGGTTACTATGAAAATCGTACTTCTTGACAGAGCGTCAATTGGATTTGATACACCGCTTTCTGTTCTCAATAAATTCGGAGAGGTTATTATATATGATTCCAGCTCTCCCGAGGAGGCATTTTCTCGCTCAGCAGATGCGGACGTAATTATTCTTAACAAGGTCAAGGTTACTCGAGAGCTTATCGAGAATTCAAAGAAGCTTAAGCTTATTTGTATATTCGCAACCGGATATGATAATATCGATATAAAAGCTGCCCGTGAAAGAGGGATCGGAGTATGTAACGTGCCGGGATATTCCACCGATAGCGTGACGGTGTTCACAATCTCTACAGTACTTGTTCTTTGCTCGCATCTATTTGAATACAACTCCTTCGTTAAAAGTGGGGAATACACCGCATCAGGCTCGCCCAATAAGCTGACTCCGATTTATCACGATCTCAGCGGTAAGACTTGGGGAATTATCGGATACGGAAGCATTGGCAGAGCGGTTGGCAGAGTTGCCGAGGCATTCGGTGTCAGAGTTATCGTCAATAAACGCACTCCTTGTGAAGATGCCATCTGTGTAGATGTGGATACACTTTGCCGTGAGAGCGATATTATTACAATTCACTGTCCCCTGAACGATCAGTCCCGTGCTCTTATAAATGAAGAAAAAATTGCGCTTATGAAGCCTAGCGTTATCCTTGTCAATGAGGCGAGGGGAGCAGTTCTTGATGAAGCGGCTGTTGCAAGAGCTGTGCTTGATGGAAAAATTGCAGGCTTTGGCTGTGACGTTTATTCGCAGGAGCCTTTCCCGAAGGATCATCCCTATACCGAAATAATGAAGCTTCCGAACGTGCTTCTGACACCTCACGCAGCCTGGGGTTCATACGAAGCAAGGGAGCGTTGCATCAACGTTATTGCAGAAAATATTAATTCTTTCATTTGTGGTAAAATGTTAAATCGACTAGATAAATAAAGGCAGAAAAGAGCGTTCCTGATTTGGAACGCTCTTTTTGTAAATATAAATCATTTTAACCACGGTCGACCGTAATTACACAGAAGCAATTTTCTCTCTTGGCTTTAACCGCATCACAGATCTTCTCCTTGAGTTCGTTTTCGGTAAGTTGATGATCAAAGGGAAGAACAATATCAAAAATCATATTGGTATGTGTCTGACCAATAACCGTTCTGAAATCGTGGATAGGAAGATCAAGGCCGCTTTCAGCCATGGTTTCAAGCAGGAAGGACTTAAGCTCATTTACGTTTTCGTCATCAGTAACAATAGGATCCATGTGGATAGTACAGGAGATTATAAGCTCCTCGTTAATGCGCCTTTCCACGTTGTCAATCATATCGTGAAGATAATAAATATCCTGTTTGCCGTCAACCTCTGCGTGGAAGGATGCAACGAACTTGTTAGGACCGTAATTGTGAACCATAAGATCGTGCATACCGATTATATCAGGGTAGTCATTAACGATATTCTCAATAGCCTTTACCGTCTCGTCAACGGGGCCTTCGCCAAGAAGAATATCCTTTGTCTCATTGAGAATCTTAAGTCCTGCAATGATGATCGGAATGGATACTGCTATACCTACAATAGCATCAACAAAGTACCATTCTGTATACTTAATAAGAATGGAAGAGCCGAGAACTGCTATTGTGGAGATAGAATCGCTGAAGGAATCGGTAGCCGCTGCGCTGACAACGGTTGAATCAATCTTCTTTCCGATGCTGCGATAGAAAAGGCCGAGCCAGAGCTTGAGAACAATAGAAACCGAAAGAATAACTATTGTGGTTGTGGTGATAACCGCATTTTTTACTTCTCCGACGCCAAGAAGAGTTTTGCCCGAGTCGATAAGCAGCTCTGCGCCAACCAGAAGAATGATAAAAGATACGACCATAGATGCAATATATTCAATTCTTGCGTGTCCGTAGGGGTGCTCCTTATCGGCAGGTTTAGAGGACAGCTTAAAGCTGATAAGCGTGATAACCGACGTACCCGAGTCGGATAGATTGTTGAAGGCGTCGGCGATAATTGCCACCGAACCTGAAAGAATACCTGCCAGGATCTTTATTGCGGCAAGAATAATATTAATTATTATACCTACCACGCTTGTAAGCGTACCGTAACTCTTTCTGACGGTTGGATCGGAGGTATTCTTGTAGTTTTTAACAAAAAGCTTTGTCAGAAGTTTTGTCATAAAAGTTTACCTTAAAAAAGTATTTACATTTAGTATTTTTTATGGTACAATACTTATGTTTAATGAAAGTGAGTACCGATATGAACTATAAAGAAATAAAACTGAGAGCAAAAAGCCCGGAGGCTGCGGATACCGAAATAATGTATGAGATCGCCGCCTGCCGTGCAGACCGAGTTGAGCTTATACGCTTTAATATATCTTACGGCACAGAAGGAGAGGAGGTTAACACCTCTAAAAAGATCATAGCCGCAGTGCTGAAACTCCTCAGGAATATGAAACAAAAGGGAAGTGTTCAGTTTATTGCAACACCCGAAAGCTTTGCCGCAGGAAGCACCGAATCAAGCTTTTTATATAATAAATATCCCTCTATTTTCGATGGCACACTAAGTGTAAACGAAGGAGAAACATTTGTTTTTGTAAAGATATAAATATGTGCTCGGGGGTGTCGGTAATAAACTTCGACACCCCCGAGGATATATTATATTTATTAATGTGCGTTCTCTTCCAAATAACGAACTACGTCGCCAACAGTAGTAAAGTTGTGAAGATCCTCATCAGCAATCTCGAGGTTGAACTTCTCCTCGCATACAAAAACGAGATCTGCCAACTCAAGAGAATTGATACCAAGGTCACCGGACAATTCAGCTTCCATGGTGACATCATTTGCGTTTACGTGGAACTCGTCAACAAGGAACTTCTTTAAAGTCTCAAACATAAATACCCTCCTTTGCTTTTTTGGCGTTGCAGAGCAACTATGATATATAATACTATATCTTTTGCGATTTGTCAAGTGTTTTTCATAAAATGGGGCTTTTTATCGACAATAATGGACATTTGATAATTAAATTTATTGTGAATTTTTAATTGACAATCAGCAAATTATATGATAAAATTAGATACGAAATACATACAATCGAGGACAAAAATGAGTATTTTGGCTATTTTCGGAAAGAAAAACGGACAGGAAAGAGAATTTAACCCTGATAATATAGTTGGTAAAAGATGTGTTGTCGTTGAGCGCATTGATAATCTTGCAGGTTGCGGTCAGGTAAAGGTTAACGGTCAGAGCTGGGCTGCAAGATCTGCTTATGACGATGAGAGCTTTGAGGCCGGCGAAACACTTAGTATCGTTGCTATCGAAGGGGTCAGACTTGTTTGTGTAAAGAACTGAGCATTGGAATATTATTTTCAAAAAAGTTTTAGAAAACTATTGACAAAATAAAAATCTTCTGTTATAATATACAACGCTGTCAAGTAATGTGCCTTTAGCTCAGCTGGATAGAGCAACTGCCTTCTAAGCAGTAGGTCGGGGGTTCGAGTCCCTCAAGGCACGCC
>JAZSMV010000060.1:0-3344 GCA_045536065.1 Eubacteriales bacterium
GAGCCTTTTTTCGACCGATTTTCCAGGTTTTTTAGGCGATTTTAGCCTCTTTTTTTGCCTTTTTAGGCTGGTTTTTAGCTTGCATTTATGCCTTATTAATAAGCTATTTTTAGATTGCTGATTTTGTTATTTTTCAAAGCAAATGGAACAGAATTTTCGGGGTGAAAATTTTAGGTTTTTTCTAGTGTTTTTTCGCTTATTTATTGTGATTTAATTAGAAGAATTTTTAATCAATAATGAGCTATATTCTTACCCTGTTTTTAAGGTGAAATTTCCGTCAAAAATTATTGAATTTTCGAGGGTGATTTTTACGCTTTTTTTACCGAAATTTTACTCCACAATTTATTATTTTTTTCCGCAAAAGCGACTGCTTATTTTCTTCACTTTAAACCTCAATTTTTTAGTAGAATCATACTGATTATTTATCTGTTTTTTGATCAAATTTTCACATTTTATCCTCCTTTTTTAATTGCTTCAAGACTTATGTTTTTATTAGCTTTTTAAGGATCAAAATCCGAATCAAAATTCGCTAAAATCTGTCCTACTATTTTGGGAGTTGAAAAGTAATAGATTATATGTTATAATTAAAAAAAGGAAGGGGGATTTTGATGAAAAGATCTTTTTGCTTACTGATCTGTCTTACGCTTTTATCTTCGCTCTTTTCCTGTCGTGGCGGCGACCTATCAGGTGACGGACAAACCGAGAACCATCTTCCCTGCAGTAAGGATGATGTTAAGGAGTTTATCTCAATTGCGGAGGCTATGCAGGGCGAGGGGCTTATTTCGGGATTTAGTATCACCGAGGACAATATTTATAACGTAACGCCCGATCAGGTGGCCCGTGAAACGAATTACAGAATTTTCAAGGCCTCCGACTCCTGCGCATCCTTTATTCTAATAGACGGTCAGATCTACCTGCTCTGTGAATATTTTGGCGGGTTTGGCTTCGTAAATGCCGTTCCCTGCGATTTTGATGAGGACGGATGCACCGATCTGCTCGTTGCTTCATCCTTTGGCTCGGGAGCTCATCGCTCGGTTATCTCTCACTTTAACGTAAAAACCAAGGAATCTACCATTATTTTTGACACCTCCCTCACAGACCAGCCCGACAGAGATCTTATTGTAATGGCAGCGACTCCATCGTTTTCCTCTGCCGAGATAAATAATCTACCTATATATTATAATATATATAGCGTAGAGATCAGCGTTCAGGAAGAAAACCTTGCGAAGCTTTCATATCTCCCGTCGGACGTTATCGGCTCGGTGGAATATGAAAACGGACAGGTTGTTTTTAAATCAAGTGAGAAATAGCCCTTGAATATTTTATTCTACAAAAAAATAAAAGCGGACGAAAAGTCCGCTTTTTCTATGCGTTTTTGATGATGAATGTTTGTTTTGTTATAGTTTTGGCCTGTATTTCTCCTGCTTTTATAAAAAAAGAGCCCTCTTTTCGAGGACTCATTTTTTTATCCGGTTACCACTTCTCAATAAGAGAAAGGGTCAGCTTGGTTGAATTTGCCGCAGCGATGCCAAGGAAGGTGGGATAATCCATCGTAGCTTCACCGTCGGCAGAGTCGGAGATCGCACGGACTACCGCAAAGGGTGTACCGCTTACAAAGGCGGTCTGGGCGATGGCACATCCCTCCATCTCGCAGACTGTGGCGGAGAAGTCGGTGGCGATCCTTGTCTTGTCGCCCGAGTCGGCGATGAACCTGTCGCCTGTGGCAATGGTGCCCGACTTAACCGAAAGGCCAAGCTCCCCTGCAAGAGAGAGCAGGATCTGTCTTGCCTTCGGGTCGGCGTCGAAGTAGATCATATTGATTCCCGACACAAGTCCCTTGGGGTCACCGATAGCCGAGGTGTCCATATCGTGCTGACAGAGGCGATCGGCGATCACAACGTCACCGCAGTTAAGTCCTCCGCCGATAGCACCGCCAACACCTGTGTTGACCAGGAGGTCGGGAGAGTATTTCAAAATCATAGTCTGTGCGCAGATGGCGGCGAACACCTTACCGATGCCGCATCTTGCAACCGCCACACGCTTGCCCGAGATAAGACCTGTGTGGAAGGTGATGCCGCTGACGGTTTCGCTCTTACATTCAGAAAGAGATGCGATGATCGCCTCAACCTCAGGCTGCATTGCGCCGATAATACCAATGTCTACCTTCATATCTTTTCACCCTTATACTTAAAGTCGTTTTCCTTTGAACTAAGGATCGAGAGGTATCTCGAACACTCACGCTTTGCGCATGCGAGGTCAAGATTCTGATAGTTTCCGCACTCACGTCTTACAGCGCCGAACATCTCGCCCGAGTGGTTGACTATTTTCTCAAGAACAGACAGAACGACCTTCAACACCTCATCGTTTTCTGCGTCACGGACGAGAAGATAAAAGCCTGTCTGACAGCCCATAGGACCGAAGTAGATCACCCTGTCACTGATCTCGCTTGAGCGGACATAGGTTGCGAACATGTGCTCCACCGAGTGCATGGTAAGGTTGTCCATATAGTCGCCGCCGTTGGGGATACGGGTGCGAAGATCATAGGTGGTAATATCGCCGTCTATACGTGACACGTAGATACCCTCTGTGAGCAAATCGTGGTCAACGGTGAAGGAGGCAATTTTGCTTGGTTTATTCATAAAAAAACCTCTAATTTGTAAATAGTTATTTGCAAAAAGCACCTATTTGCGACGATTTTCGGCGAATAAGTGCTTTTGCTTTATGATAAAAGTTGAAATAAATTTTGAATTAATTCAGGAATAAAATCAGATTAATTCGTGACTAAAGGTCGGATTAATTCGGGATTAAATCCGTCTGAATCTGAATCAGAACCTGATTCTTTCTGCGATGTAGGACTTAACCTCGGAGAGAGGAATTCTAACCTGCTCCATAGAGTCTCTGTCACGGATGGTTACGCAGTTGTCGTTCTCGGTATCGAAGTCATAGGTGATGCAGAAGGGAGTACCGATCTCATCCTGACGGCGATATCTCTTACCGATAGAGCCGGTCTCGTCGAACTCGGTGTTGAACTCCTTAGCAAGCTCGTCGAAGAGCTCAAGAGCCTTCTCGGAGAGCTTCTTGGAGAGAGGAAGAACAGCGCACTTAACAGGTGCAAGAGCGGGATGAAGATGAAGAACTGTACGAACGTCGCCTGCTGCGATCTCCTCCTCGTCGTAAGCGTCAACGAGGAATGCAAGGGTAACTCTGTCAGCGCCGAGCGAGGGCTCAACAACGTAGGGAACGTAGTGCTCGCCAGTCTCCTGATCGAAGAAGGTCAGATCCTTGCCGGAGTGGTTGCCGTGCTGGGTAAGGTCGTAGTCGATTCTGTCAGCGATGCCCCAAAG
>JAZSMV010000022.1:0-18987 GCA_045536065.1 Eubacteriales bacterium
GCTTGGCCTCCGACTTTTATGCTTTTCTCTTGCCGATACGAAATTATCGTCGTTAACGACAAGCGTTCCGTCTTCCTTACGGCAGGTGGTAACCATACGGCTGCCTGCCTTCATCATTACTCCCTCGAGGACGGCCTGACCGCCCACCTTACCCAGCCTGTCGGGGCAGGGGCAGGAGTTGTTTTTATCTTTTTTGCTCATAATTTTAACCTTTCTTGTATGTTAGCCATATTTAAGAAAAAAATGGCGATGAGTAGGGAGAAATCTATCTTTTAAAACCTTGTTGGTTCGACTACCTTACGGCTAACCGTAAAAACGGCACACTTCCGCATTTTATTGATTATACCATTATAACATAGTTTTATAAAAAAATAAATAGCTTTTTAAAAATTTACAAAATTTATAGCATATACACATAAACTGACAATTCTTTTTGTGAAAAGCGGAGAGCGGTAGTGGTCGGAAAGCGACCATAAGCGAGGGAGCGGGGGGGTCCAAAATAGACCCACACCCGGTCGAAAAACGACCACCACCCGGTCGAAAAGCGACCCCAATAATAAAGATAATAATAAAGAGATAACTACAACAACAACTAACATACATTCTTTCAAGGAGAGCTTCGCAAAAGGGGTGTCAAAATGACACTTGTTTAAAGCAATTATGAGCTCAAAATGAGCCCATAATGATACCTGTATGAGCTCAAAATGAGCCCCAAATGAGCTCAAAATGAACCCCGATGGGCTCAAAAAGATACCTTTATGGGCTCAAAATGAACCCCAATAATAAATATATAATAAAGATAATAATAAAGAGTATATCTACAACAACAAACCATCATTCTTTCTTACAGGGAAAGGCTGAAGCCTTTTTGCAAATAAAAACATTTCCCTCGCTCTTTATTTGCCCGATTTACTTGACATCACAGCACAGCCTGTGGTATAATGTAAGGGTTAAAATATTTTAGCGAGGACTTTATAATGATAAAGATTTCCAACATTGTGGTAATGAATTTCGACAATGCCATTCGTGGCGCCCGCAACCCTATGAACAGCTGGGCGAGAATGGATTCATATTATGACGAGAATGGCAACTTCGTCCTTGGTGACAACGACCTTTCGCTTGCTTCAAGACTTGCAAAGGCGGGCAGCGATCACAGAAAGTTTCTCCGCCAGGTGATAGTTTCGCTTGACATCTCGGCTCCTCTCTATTGGTGGAAGGAGTTCGACACCTATAAGGTTGGTACCGTTGCCAATTCCTGCTCCACGATGCACAAGATCCAGGCTAAGCAGTTTGAGAGATCCGACTTCTCCTGCGAGAAGATGAGCGAGGGCGCTCTTGCGGTGCTGGACTCGGTTATTTCCTTTATGGAGAGCGAGCGACTTGCCTTTATCGAGACCAAGGACAAGGCTCACTGGCACAATATGATCCAGCTTCTGCCCACCTCATACAATCAGCTGCGCACCGTGACCCTCAACTACGAGGTGCTTATCAACATCTACCGTGCAAGACGCTATCACAAGCTTGACGAGTGGAAGATCCTCTGCGCCGAGATCGAGAAGCTTCCCTTTGCCAAGGAGCTTATTTGCTTAAGAGAGATTGACGATGAGTAATATTTTCGACCTGTTTAAGAAGATAGAGCAGAAGCCCGAGAGCGGACCTGTCAGCTTTATTATTGTCGGACTTGGAAATATCGGCAAGCAGTACGAGCTGACAAGGCATAACGCAGGCTTTCTCGCTATCGACCATATCGCCGAGAAATACGGCGCAAAAATCGACCGTTTGAAGTTCCACGCCACAGTTGGCGAGGCGAACATCGGCGGTGTGAGAGTTCTGCTTATGAAGCCCACGACCCTTATGAACAATTCGGGCGTTGCGGTGGGCGAGGCGGCGGCATTTTATAAGATTCCGCCCGAGAGAGTGCTTGTGCTTCACGATGAGATAAGCTTTGATGCGGGCATTATCCGTATCAGACGCAAGGGATCGGCAGGCGGTCACAACGGACTTAAGAGCATTATTGCTCATCTGCCCGGCGACACCTTCCCCCGCATCAAGATCGGCATTGGCAAGAAGCCGAATCCCGAATACGACCTTGCCGACTGGGTGCTTGACAAAATGCCCGAGTGCGACCTTAAGGCGCTTAAAGGAAGATTTGATGATATTGCCGAGGCTTCAGCGCTGATTGTAGCGGGAAAGATTGATGACGCAATGGCAAAATTCTCTAAATAAGTGGCTGAATTTGACTGATACTGACAATTTTTACAACGAAATATTTTTTACAACCCGCCTCACTGACAAAGTGAGGCTAAAGGTGTCTATATGCAAAAGATCACAAAGCTAATCAGAACGGATAGCGAGTTTTCCGCCTTTCTCTCCTGCCTTAAGGGAGCCTACGCCTCCGATGACTGCCTGCCCATTGCGGTAAACGGTCTGACAGGCGGCGCCGAGTCGGCATTCGTTGCCGAGGCCGTGAGAGAGGCCGTGGACATTTCCCACGCACCCGTGCTTGTCCTTGTTGAGAGCGAGGGCGAGAGGGCAAGGGTGACAGAGATGCTCCGCTCGGCAGGTCTTAATGCCTTGGGCTATAAAAGGCGTGACCTGGTTTTCCATAATATAAGAGCCTCCCACGACGTTGACCGTGAGAGGCTTTCGGTGCTTTCTCTTGTACTGTCGGGAGGCCTTGATGCCATCGTTTCCACCCCCTCTGCCGCCTGCAGTCTGACAATTCCCGAGGATCAGCTCGCTCGACTGTCGGTAAACATAAGGGTAGGCGACAGCCTCTGCCCCGAGGAGCTGTCCGAGAGGCTTGCGGATATGGGCTTTGCACGTGTGGAGGTGGTTGAGAGCCGTGGACAGTTCTCAAGGCGAGGCGGTATCCTGGACTTCTTCGGCGGCGAGTCCCGGCTGCCTGTACGAATAGAGTTCTTCGGCGACGAGATCGACCGACTTTCCTACTTCGACCCTCTGACCCAGCGCACAAGCTCGGCCTGTGAATCGGTGATGCTTCTGCCTGCCGCCGAGGTTATGGTGGGCCCTGCTGCAAGGGGCAGAATTTTAGCCTCCATAAACCGCCTTTCAGACAAGGTGAGCGACGAGAACGCAAAGGCAAGGCTCCTCCGTGAGAGAGCGGTGGTAGAGGGCGGGGGCGGCATAGATTTCCGTGACAAATTCCTGCCGCTTATCTATGAAAGGGAAGCAAGCCTGTTTAGCTACCTCTCCTCGAAGGGCAGATTTATCACCCTCACTCTCGGCACTAACAACTGCCTTGAGGAGCTGAAAAAATACCTTAGTTTCCTTGAAAATGACAAGCAAACTTTACAAAAAGAGGGTTTGCTTGAAGAAAAATACTCAAAATTCACACTTACCGAGGATGAATATAAAAAGAAAATTTCCTCGGAAAGCTCTCTCGCCGTTCATATAAACAGCTTCTCGGGCGGTGTTGGCGCTATGAAGCTGTCGGGTCTTTTCGGCTTCCGTGCCCGCAGATGCGTAAGCTATGGCGGCAATTTCAATATGCTGCTTGATGATATGGCGGGACTTCGCCGCTCAATGTACCGTATAATTCTCCTCACCGACAATGCGGTTGGCTCTGCCTCGCTTATCTCGGCTCTTGCCGAGGCTGATATTGCGGCGGCAATGCTCCCCGAGGGCGATTTTGACCTATCAGCTGCCGAGGGCGGCAGAATTTTCGTCACCGAGGGCAGATTTGAGGGCTTTGACCTGATAAACTCCCGTATCGCTCTGCTCTCAATGGCGGAGGAGGGCGGCAGGGCTGTTATGGCTCACCGTCGCCGTCAGAGAATACTGCGCAAGACGGGTGGGGGCGGCAAGCGGCTGATGAGCTATGCCGATCTCTCCGAGGGCGATTACGTGGTTCACGCAAACTACGGTATCGGTCTTTTCGAGGGCATTGAAACGGTGACAACCTTCGGTGTGACGAAGGACTACATCACCATAAGATACGCAGGCACCGACAAGCTGTTCGTTCCCTGCGACCGCCTGGAGATGATAGGCAAATACATCGGCGAAAAGGATAAGGACGGCAGGGTAAAGCTGTCGAAAATGGGCGGCGGTGATTGGCAGCGCACAAAATCACGTGCCAAGGCGGCGGCAAAGGATATTGCCAAGGGACTTATCGCCCTCTATGCCGAGCGCCAGCGAAAGCCCGGCTTTGCCTTCCCCGAGGACTGCGACCTAGAGCTTCAGTTCGCCGACTCCTTCGAGTATGAGGAGACCGAGTCCCAGGCTGTTGCCATCGCCGAGATAAAGGCTGATATGATGAAGCCTGTGCCTATGAACAGACTGCTCTGCGGCGACGTAGGCTTTGGCAAGACCGAGGTGGCTCTCCGTGCCGCCTTCAAGGCGATTATGGGCGGCAAGCAGGTGGCATTCTTGGTTCCCACCACCATTCTGGCAATGCAGCATTACCAGACCACTCTCTCACGCATGCGTGGACTTCCCGTGACGGTGGATATGCTGACAAGATTTAAAAAGCCCAAGGAGCAGGCGGAGATCGTCCGCAGGGTAAAGCGAGGCGAAACCGACATTCTTATCGGCACCCACAAGCTGCTCTCGAAGAATATAGAGTTCCGTGACTTAGGCCTTCTCATCGTAGATGAGGAGCAGCGCTTCGGCGTAAGCCAGAAGGAAAAGCTGAAGGAGCTCTCAAGGAACGTAGACGTTCTGACCCTCACCGCAACGCCGATTCCAAGAACGCTTAATATGGCGATGAACGGCATCAGCGATATTTCCATTCTTGACGAGGCGCCCGAGGACAGAAGGCCTGTGCAGACCTACGTTTTAGAGCACGACGACGGCATAATCTACGACGCAATCCGCCGTGAGCTTGCAAGAGGCGGCCAGGTGCTCTACCTTTATAACAAAATCGAGTCCATCGGCCTTGTGGCTGACAGACTCTCTCACGATATGCCCGATGCACGTGTGGCGGTTGCCCACGGACAGATGGAGAAGGATGAGTTAGAGGACATCTGGCGAATGCTGGTGGCGGGGGACATTGACATTCTCGTCTGCACAACTATCGTCGAGACGGGCATCGACCTGCCCACCGCAAACACCCTGATAATCGAGAACGCCGACCGCTTCGGCCTCTCTCAGCTTCATCAGATCCGAGGCAGAGTCGGTCGCTCCGAGAGGCAGGCCTACGCCTACTTCACCTACCGACCGGGCAAGGCTTTGTCGGAGATCGCAGAGAAACGACTTTCGGCTATCAAGGAGTATGCCGAGTTCGGCGCAGGCTTCAAGATCGCCCTCTGCGACCTGGAGATCAGAGGCGCAGGAAATCTACTCGGCGCACAGCAGCACGGATACATCGACTCGGTGGGCTACGATCTCTACGTAAAGCTGCTGAACGAGGCAGTTCTCGAGGAGCGAGGCGAGTCGGCCGAAAAGCGCCCCGAGGCGCAGATAGATATGAGGATCTCCGCCCATATTCCCGACAGTTATATCCCTGCGCAGTCGGGCAGAATGGAGATGTATAAAAAGATCTCGCTCATCACCTGCAAGGATGATGCGGCGGACGTGCTCGACGAGCTTATCGACCGCTACGGTGAGCCGCCAAGACAGGTGGAAAGGCTGCTTGAGGTGGCATTGATGAAGGCGATCTGCGAGGAGGTGGGCTTCAGTAAGGTGGAGTGCCGTGAGGACAGCCTTATCTTCCACGTAGGCAAGCCTGATCTTGCCGTCTGGTCGGAGGTATTCCCGAAGCACCGAGGCATTCGTCTCGCCCCCACGGGCGACCGAGTGATCTACAAATTCCGCACCGAGCCCTCGAGAGTCGGCAAGGAAATTCTCCTCGACTACCTTAAAGCAAAGACAGAATAAATAACAAAAAAACAGCTAATTTGCAAAGTAATATTTGCATTTTAGCTGTTTTTTATTAAAATAATTCAAAAAATGCGAAAGAATTAATTCTGCATTCTGCTTCAACTCTTGAAACATAGTTTGCCGCTCGGGGAAATATAAGCGGGAATTACACTTTCTGTGCTACCACTCAGTACCATCTCCTCGCCAGGCAATATACCGCAAGCGGTATACGCATTCAGCATTCTGTATTCAGCATTCTGCATTTTGCATTCTGCATTCTGAATTCTGAATTTTACATTCACTTACATCCGCACTCCGCCGATTTATCTCCCTTGCGGAGCTTGTAGATCTCCTCGGCGGCAAGTCGGGTCTTGGCAACGATGTCGCCCTCAACCTTGGGGAAGAGGTAGTAGAGGTAATCGGCATTTCCGATGCCCACAATATCGCCTCTCTCATACCAGAAGAAGTCGGCGTTTACTGTGTGGGAGCAGAGGGGCTTATGCTCATAGTGAAGTTGACCGTCGCAGCCGTCAAGGACAAAGCCGTCGATGTTGTGAAGGAGGTGACCCTCGCCCACGTGATACATTTTGTCTATATCTCTCGCCATAACTATATCAACGTCGCAGTCAAGGAGATATTCGCCTCGCTCGATCTCCTCTCTTACGCACTCCCTCTCCCATCTGTACCAGTCGGGAATATGGGAAAACTCGGTCACACCATCCTCTGCGTGAAGCTGGCCGTACTCGTCCATATTGTATACCTTGCCGCAGGCACGGCAGGTAAGGGTAGTGCCCTCGCCGATGGTCTTGCCCTCCGCCTTACAGTGAGGACACTTGTAAAGCACACGGTTAAGCTGCTCGGCTCTTCTGGGGTGATCTTCAACTATTTTGTTATCCTTCTGCCACTTGAAGTTGTCGAAGGAGAACTGCTCCTGAATTATAGCGTCGATCTCCTCTGCGCTCATCCTCTCAATATCCTCGGGAGAGAGCAGGTAGGTCATAGTGGCGGAGATCTTGTTCTTTCTGACAATAAGGTTGTTGTAAAGAGGAGTATGATGGAATGCGCCCCGGGTCAGCACCATTACAACAGGAACCTTAAGCAGCTTGATAAGCTTACCTGTGCTGTCGCCGATGGTGGTGGCGGTGCCGTCAAAGGAATAGCAGGCCTCGGGGTAGAGGACTACCGAGCTATTCATCTTTCGGGTAATTCTCATCATATTTCTGACGAGATTCGGGTCGGAGGTATACTTATTGGTGGGAACACAGCCGATCTGTCGGAGCAGCCAATCCATACCAACAAAGGCATCCGAGGTGGTGACAATATTAAATACACGGGGGTAGAGAATGGAAACGATGATCTCCATGTCGATAAATCCCGAGTGGTTCATAAGGAAGAGGGCGGGCTCCTTTTTGCCAAGCCTCTCCATACCTATCTTTTCGCACTTAAAGTCGGTGCGCAGAAGCGATGGCAGGGAAACAAGCTTCAGAAGTGTACGCCAGAAAATGTTAGGCTTAATAGGCTTATACTGCTGTCTTTTTGGCATAGCCATAACCTCGGCGTAGCTTTTTTCGATTATGTTTGTTTTCATAAGGGTCGTCCTTTGCTGTTTGATATAGAATATCTCGCCGATTTTAATTTTATCACGAATTGTTGATAATTGCAACATTTTTCGAACAATAATTTGCCTTTTGTTTAATAAATTTTGTCCGATTTGTGAATAAATGGGGACTTTCTTTGTCAAAAAACACCAAAGATTAAGAAAAAACTATTGATTTTATATATTTATTTGTAGTATAATGTATTTGGAAAAATATATGCTCTTGGAGGAAGATATGGAAACAACCTTCGAAAATAAATTCATAAGCACCCCCGAGGTGGCAAAGCAGCTTTACAGATATTGGTATTTTGGCCGTCCTCTGTTTATTGTGGCGCATGCTGTTATGCTGCTTAATCTCCTCTCGGGAATTGTGGGCATTATACTGCATATCATCAACCCCGACATACCCTTTATCAACACTCCCGATCGCATTATTCCCGTCTGTTTCTTTATTCTTATCATCGAGGGTCTGTGGATATTCTCCTACTTCGCCCAGATAAAGAATTATGAGAAGCGAAGCCTGGAGCTTGGCAGAACAGAGGTGGAATGTACCGTTAATATTGACAACGCAGGCATTAGGAGTCAGGAATCTCTCGGCAGCTCGAGCAGCGTAAGCTTTGACAAGGTACAATCTGCCTTTACCACCAAGGATTACATATACATTGTGACCCGTGCCAAGCTGATATTTATGCTGAAGAAGGACTCCTTCACCGTAGGTGACACGTCGGGACTTCTCAACTTCCTTCGTTTGAAGGGCGTTAAGGTCAGCGGCAAATAATTCTAGCTTTACGAGGTAATTTATGCTTTCCAAGATATTTTCTGCAGGTGTCCTCGGCATTGAGGGCTTTATAGTGACCGTTGAATGCTCGGCATGGGACAGAGTTCCCAAGTTCGACCTTGTCGGTCTGCCCGATGCGGCGGTCAAGGAGGCGAAGGGTAGAGTGCGCTCTGCCTGTGAGAACTCCGGCTTTAAGTTCCCACCCCTTGAGCTGATGATAAATCTAGCTCCCGCCAATATTAAGAAAGAGGGCTCTGCCTTCGATCTTGCCATAACACTTGCCCTGCTTCAGAGCGACGGAACAATTCCTCGCTCGCTTGACCTGTCTGACAAGTGCTTTCTCGGAGAGCTTTCGCTCTCGGGCGATCTCCGTGCGGTTGGCGGAATTCTGCCTATGACCGTTTGCGCAAGAGATGCGGGCATTCGTGAGATATACGTTCCTGAGGAAAATTCGGGCGAGGCGGCTGTGGTTGACGGCATTGCCGTTTATCCTGTGAAAAATCTCCGCCAGCTTGTAAGTCATCTTAAGGGCATTGAGCCCATAACTCCCATACGCTTTGACGCATCCGCCTTCGATCTGACAAGTCATGCGGGCGGTGTGGATTTCTCCGACGTTCGTGGTCAGCTTAAGGCAAAGCGTGCCTTGGAGATCGCTGCAGCAGGCGGTCATAACGTGCTGATGATAGGCCCTCCCGGTGCAGGTAAATCTATGCTTGCCAAGAGGCTTGCCACCATTCTGCCCGATATGTCCTTCGACGAGGCTGTCGAGACCACAAAGGTTCATTCGGTGACAGGGCTTCTGCGCTCTAATCTTGTGACCGAGCGACCCTTCCGCTCACCTCACCACACCGTAAGCCCTGTGGGTATGATCGGCGGCGGCGCTAACCCCAGACCCGGTGAGATCTCTCTCGCTCATAACGGCGTTCTTTTCCTTGACGAGCTGCCCGAGTTCCCGAAGATCGTTACCGAGGCTCTCCGTCAGCCCCTTGAGGACGGTATCGTTACCGTTACACGTGCGGCGGCAAAGGTGACCTATCCCTCGTCATTTATGCTTGTCTGCGCTATGAACCCCTGTAAGTGCGGCTACTTCGGTGACCCCACAAAGCAGTGCAGATGCGCACCCGGCGCAATCAGCAAATACCTTGAACGTGTGTCAGGCCCTCTGCTTGACCGAATTGATATAGAAATCGAGCTGCCTGCCGTGAGCTTTAACGAGATCTCGGGCAAGACCGCTCCCGGCGAGCCCAGTGCCGCCATTCGTGAGCGTGTCAATGCGGCACGCAGATTTACCGACGACCGACTTCGCCGTGGCGGTGACAAGCCCGGTGTCCTCAATGCCAGAATGTCCACCGATCTTCTCCGCAAATACTGCACTCCCACCGAGGAGGGCAGCGAGCTTATGAAGCAGGCCTTTGAATCCCTGGGCCTGTCGGCTCGTGGTCACGACAGAGTGCTTCGTGTGGCGAGGACAATAGCCGATCTTGACGGTATGGATGAGATAAATGCGGATCATATCGCAGAAGCGATTATGTATCGCAGCCTCGACAGAAAGTATTGGAAAAGGTAATATGAATGCAGAATGCAGAATTACGAAGGAATGCAGAATGCAGAATTGTATCATTGGAAAAGGGATGAGAAAAATGAAAAATGCGATTGTAGATAAGAGCTTTGAGTTTTCTGTAAGAATAGTAAATTTATATAAATACTTACAGTACGAAAAGAATGAGTACGTTCTTTCAAAGCAGATACTTCGTAGCGGAACAAGCATAGGAGCAAATGTTGCCGAAGCACAAAAAGCACAAAGCTTGGCCGATTTTAATGCAAAAATGAACATTTCCCTTAAAGAGGCTAATGAAACTCACTATTGGTTGAGATTGCTTCACAGGACAGATTATATTACCGACGAGGCGTTTATAAGCATTGAAAAGGATATTGACGAAATTATAAGCATTTTAGTCACAATCTGCAAACAAACCAACAAACAATAAATTCGATTGATACAATTCTGCATTCTGCATTCTGCATTCTGCATTAAAAAATTACCTCTCGTAAAGAAAGGAGAGCGCTATGTTTCGCAAAAATTTCCTTCCCGAGCTTCTTGCTCCTGCGGGCGATATGGAATGTCTTTATGCCGCTGTGGCGGCCGGTGCCGACGCAATTTATGTGGGCGGCAAACGCTTTGGCGCTCGTGCCTTTGCGAAAAATTTTGAAATAGACGAGCTTCGGGCGGCGGTGCGCTATTGCCATCTTCACGGCGTTCGTCTGTACGTGACCCTTAATACGCTTATCGAGGATAGAGAGCTTGCCGAGGCGGTGGAATACGCCGCATCGCTTTACCGTATCGGCGTGGATGCGCTGATCGTCTGCGACCTGGGTGTCATAAGGGCGATACGCCGCTGTGTACCCGATCTTGAGCTGCACGCATCTACACAGATGTCGGTGCATAACACCTATGGTGTTAAGGCTGTCTCGGATATGGGAATTTCAAGGGCGGTGGTGGCAAGAGAGCTTTCGCTCTCCGAGATAAAATCGGTGGTGGACAGCTCGCCTATTGAGATTGAGGTATTCCTTCACGGTGCGCTTTGCGTCTGCCATTCGGGACAGTGCCTCTTCTCATCAATGGTGGGTGGCCGAAGCGGTAACCGTGGCGAGTGCGCCCAGCCCTGCCGTCTGCCCTACAACAACGGAAAATATCCCCTCTCCCTAAAGGATCTGTCGCTTGCCGACCATATTCCCGAGCTTATAGAGTCGGGAGCCTTGTCGCTTAAAATAGAGGGACGAATGAAATCGCCCGAGTACGTTTATGCGGTGACAGGCGTTTATCGCCGTCTGCTTGACGAGGGCAGAGCCGCAAACGGTGAGGAGCGGGAGCTGCTTCGCCGTGCCTTCTCACGTGGTGGCTTTACCGACGGCTATTTCGTAGGCAAAACCGACCGTGGAATGACAGGCATCCGCTCCGAAAAGGATAAGCAGGACAGCCGTGCTATCGGCAGTAACACCTATCTACCGAAAAAGCTGCCCGTCCGTGCCTCTGTCACTCTCCGTCTTGGCGAGCCCTGTGAGATGACGATTTCCGACGGCAACCGAGCCGTTACCGTCTGCGGACAGACCCCCGCACTTGCGGAGAATTCCCCTCTTACGAGAGATGGCGTGGCACAACGCCTTGCCAAAATGGGCAACACGGGTCTTTCGCTCTCCCCCGATGATATTGAAATTAATCTTGACGAAAATATAAATCTGCCCCCCTCGGCTCTCAACGCTCTGCGCCGTGATGCCGCCGACAAATTCGAGAGCTGTGACCGTGATCTGCCGCCTGTAAGCTATAAGCCGGATCCCGAATGTCGCAAAGGCAGGCAGAAGCCTTTGACCACAGCCCAGTTCTTCTCGGTGTCCGCTTTTCTTGAGGCGCACAGCCGGGGACGGCTTTCCAAGAAAATAAACATTGCCTTTCTGCCTCACACGGCTGATGTCGATGCTTTAGTGAAGGCGGGTGGAGTTTATCTGCCGCCTGTTATCTTCGATTCGGAGCTTGCCGAGGTTGAAGCGGCGCTTGAAAATGCGAGAAAAAGCGGCGTAATGTACGCTTTAGTTAGCAATATCGGTCAAATTGACCTTGCAAAGCGGCTTGGCTTTGAGGTTTTTGGTGATTTCAGATTGAACGTTACCAACAGCGAGAGCCGTCTTGCGTATGAAAAAATGGGCGTTGATCGGCTGATCCTCTCGCCCGAGCTCACGCTTCCGAAGGCGAGAGATATTGGCGGCAGCCTTATCACCTACGGACGAATTCCCCTGATGATCACCGAGAGGTGCTTTATCTCGGAGAACTTCGGCTGTGATAAATGCGGCAAGGCAGCTCTCACCGACCGCAAGGGCGAAAAATTCCCCCTGATGCGTGAGTATGAACACAGAAATATAATATTCAATTCGGTTCCTACCTATATGGGCGACCGTCCGGGTGAGCTCAGCTCTCACCGTATCGAGTCGGAGCATTTTATCTTCAGCACCGAGTCGGGCAGGGAGATAATCTCGGTTCTTGACGCAATTTCGGGACAGAGCCCACTTCCGAGAAGGGTCAGGAGAATTGGTAGACGGTAAAAAATGCAGAATGCAGAATGCAGAATGCTGAATGCAGAATGCGTATACCGCTTGCGGTATATTGCCAAGCGAGGAGATGCTACTGAGTGGTAGTACAGAGAGTGTAATTGGCGCTTATATTTCCCCGAGCGGCAAACTATGTTTCAAGAGTTAAAGCTTAATTTATAACGCAAAATTAAGGAGAAAAACAAATGGTAAGACGAGAAATAAAAAATTTTGAGCTTGTGACCGAGGACGGACGCTATTCCTGTGCAATTCCCTGCTCGGTAAAATCGGTGCTCAGCGGTCAGATGGATCAGTGGATCTGCCCTGAGAGAGCAAGCTTTGAGGCAAATATATACGTAGATGACGTGGCTCTTGCCATGAGGAATTTCTACCTGAGAATCAAGGGTGTTTCTATGCCCGCCGATATTTATATCGGCGAAAATCTGATCTGCCACACCGACGGCAGAGCGCCTATCTATAATATCGACCTTTCGGGCAAGCTGGAGCGTGGTGACAACACCCTCTCTATCCGCTTCGATAGTGCAAACGGTGACATCACCTATGCAGGCCTTTCCGCCTCTGCCGAGATCATCCGCTTCTCCTCCGCCATAATCGACCGTGTGTTCCTCTCCCAGACACATTCGGAGGGATCTGTCAGCCTTGGCATCAACCTTGACCTTATCGGCGACCCTGCCGGCGTCCGTGCGGTTGCGACCCTGGTTTCCTCTACGGGTCAGATCTATTATGCAGGCCTTACCAGAGGGCAGGGAAGCATTACCGTAAACGATCCTCTCTATTGGTGGCCCAAGGGTCACGGCGTGCAGAATCTCTATACGCTGACGGTTAACCTGTACGGCGAGATCGATATTGAGGACAGCGCAACCATCCGTCTCGGACTTCGCACAGTGGAGGCAGGCGAGGGCGGAGCGCTTGTGGTAAACGGCGTATCGCTTTTACCTATGGGAGCTATATTCATTCCCGAGGCCGACCCCGATTTCACCGGCTCCGACGACAGAGTAAGCGCCTGCGTTACCTCCGCATCAATGGCGGGCTACAACGCTTTGATCATTCCTCAGGGTGCTCCCTCTCCCTCGGAGAAGTTCTATGAGCTTTGCGACGTTCACGGCATTGCGGTAATAGAGGAGCATTCCTCGATTGACCCCTCCACCGCAAAGCTTCTGCACAGCAGAGGCCATCACGCATCTCTCTGTCTTATCGACCTTATCGGCTCGGCTGACGCAGAGGGTGACCGTGAGCGCCTTAAAGAAAAGCTCCCGAATCTTAAAATGAATATTCTCGACAAGGCACCCGAGTATCTCGGTCTGCCCTCTCTCCCCTCTATGAAGACCATACGTGCGGTTGTTCCCGAGGGTGAGAGAAGTCTGTTCTCATATTCCATAGAGGCTCTTGCAGAGGAGGGTGCTATCCGTGATATGCTCCTCTCGGTTGCAGACCGCTATCCCTATCCCGCAGATCTTTCGGCATTTGCCTACGCATCGGCTCTTGCCTCTGCCCATAAGGTTGGCCTTGCAATAAAGGACAGCCGACTTTCCCTCGGTCAGAGCGGCAGACCTGTGTTCTACCGACTTCGTGATACCGAGATGGCTATCTCTTCCTCGGCTATCGACCACCGTGGCAGATGGAAGCCACTGCAGTATTACACCAGACGTCACTTTGCGCCCATCGCTCTTTATGCCGACGCAGAGGGCGGAGTGGTGAGCTTCTCGGTATCCAGCCAGCGCCGTACCGACTGTATCGGCAGTCTTGAATACCGCATTGCAGATGCCTCGAACTATACTATTTTTATGGACTCTATCCCCTGCGAGATTACCGCTATGACATCGGTTAAGCTTCACACCGCCGATCTGTCGGAGTACATAGAGGGACACGAGAGGGACTATTACCTGGAGTTCTATATCAAAGAGGGCTCCTCGGTGCTCTCAAAGGACACCCTTCTCTTTGTTCCCGAGAAGCACTTTAACTTCAAAAAGCCCAAGCTTAAGACGGTTATCACAGGTCAGGATCGCAGATTCAGTCTGACCGTATCCTCCGACGTTTTTGTAGAGGATATGGAGATCTCCTTTGACGGCGTTGACGTGGTGCTTGACAACAACTATATCGACCTGACAAGCGAGGCACCTGTGAAGATAAACTTCACCGTAGTAGGCGGAACAGAAACAAGCTATCACTTAAAGGACGTGCTTGAGATAAGAAGCGTTTGCGATCTGAAATAAGCAGGTAAGCTTATTTCAACTTACGCAGAGCGTAAACTTTCGGCTATACCGAAGTGAAGTTTTGCCTTTGGCAAAGTAGAAAAGTATTTTTAGGACTTATGATGAAAAACGGCGTAATTATAATAAATAAAGAGCTTGGCCCCACCTCGCAGGGTGTGGTCAACTCGGTAAAGCGACTGCTCGGCGTAAAGAAGGCAGGGCATACGGGAACTCTCGACCCCATGGCGACCGGAGTTCTGCCCGTACTGATCGAGCGTGGAGTAAAGGCCAGCGAGTTTATGCTCACATCGGATAAGCACTATATCGCAACGCTTCTGCTGGGTCAGACCACCGATACCGAGGACGTGACGGGCGAGGTTCTGTCGGTAAGCGAGGAGATCCCAAGCGAGAGCGAGGTTCTGTCGGCAATAGACTCCTTCGTTGGCGCATATATGCAGACACCGCCTATGTATTCGGCGCTGAAGATCGGCGGACGGAAGCTTTGCGACCTGGCGAGAGAGGGCAAAACGGTGGAAAGAGAGCCAAGAGAGGTGACTATCCATTCGCTGACCGCAGAGAAAATAAGCAATAGCGAATACACCCTTGACGTTCACTGCTCCAAGGGTACCTATATCCGCACGCTCTGTGCCGATATTGGCGCAAAGCTTGGCTGCGGCGGCTGTATGAAGACCCTTTGCCGTGCCTCAGCCTCGGGCTTTGGCCTTGCTGACGCACACACTCTCTCGGAGCTTGAAAATATGACCGAGTCCGAGCGTTGGGCCTGTGTTTTCCCTGTGGAATACATCTTTCGTCAGTATGAGGAGGTAAGGCTGCCCGCCTTCTTCTCAAGGCTTGCGCACTCCGGCCTTGAAATTTATCTTAAAAAAATAAATCTGGATCTGCCCGTCGGTAGACTTGTTCGCCTTTCTGATGAGGGCGGCTTCTTCGCTCTCGGCGAGGTGAGGGAATACGAAGGTGGCAGAGCAATAAAGCCTATAAGACAGTTTGGGTAGCCACCAATAACCTAAAGCGAACACGCCTGAAGCCATATAAATCTGTGCTTTTCGCAAAATTCTCGCTTGCAAAGTCCACACTTTGCTTCACTCAAATTCCGCAAAAATCATCAAATTTCTATTGACCTCAGGTCTATAGATTTTGAGAGAGCGTATTTTTTGCAAGAAAAGCCGAAATGACGCAGTAATATGCGGATATTACAAGGAGTTTTGGCGCATTATTTCGAAAAATCCGCCTCTCAAAACGTATTCGATTTAGGTTATTGGTGGCTAAATAGCATAAAAATATAAAAGCAAAAGGAGAAAGACCATGGAAGAAAACAAAAACCTGAATGAGCAGCTCCCCGAAGAGCCCATTCACGAAACCGAGACCGAGCCTGCACCCGAAGCAGCTCCTGTACCTGAAGCGGCTCCTGTACCCGAGGCAACTCCTGCACCCGAGGCAGCTCCTGCACCCGAAGCGGCTCCTGCACCCGAAGCAGCTCCCGCACCCGAGGCAGCTCCCGCACCCGAGGCAGCCCCCGCTCCAAAGAAAAAGAAGGGCAAGACTCTCTGGATCATCTTAGGCGCCTTGGCAGTCCTGATCGTTGGCTTAGTTCTGTTCTTTGTTCTAAAGGACAACAAGGACCTTACCCGAGGCGGCTTTATCAATGAGATAGGCGGCACGTCCGAGACCTTTGAGGGCGCAGTTTCCGAATACGCCTACGGCTCTGCCGAGGAAGCGGCAATGAACTACGCAAGAGATGAGATCCTCGGCGGCTATGCTTATGTCGACAACGCAGTTAATCTCGGCGAGGCTTCTGCCTCCGAGCACAACATTCCCGAGAAGTTCCTTGTGGGCAGCGACAGAGTTGAAAAGCTTGAGGTTGAATACACCATTCCCACCCCCATAGCCTTGAATAGCGGAGCACAGACTATGAGCTACAGCGAGGACGGCGAAAAGGCAAGGATCACCGTTTACGTTATCAAGTTCGGCAACGAGTGGAGATACTTTGCGCCTATGCCCAAGGACGGCGAGCAGGTAAACGCAAGCTACTATGAGTCCATCTTCAGCAGCGAGAAGTATCAGAACTGCACCCTTGAGATCGAGAGAACGAACAAGGCGGGTATGTTCGGCATAGGCTTATCCGAGGCCAAGATCAAATGGGTCATCAAGCTTCAGGACAACAAGCTTTATTTTGAGCAGACAATATCCACCGGCGGCGGTCTTGTAAAGGAGCCCGATTCTGTTACTACCTGGTATCTTGAGGACGACGGAAGCGGCAACGTTAAGCTTTATGAAAAGAGCGGCGACGGAGCTTGGTCCTATAAGCCCGGCTATACTCTCATGTTCTATAACGGTCTTTACACTATACATGAGGTTGAGGATTATACTCCCTTCTTCGACCAGCTTCACTTTGATCACACACTCTTCACCAAGACCGACTACGGCTTTGAGGTTGAAGAGGACAACTGCGAGGAATACTTCCTTGATACATATCTTTGGAGGGAGCTTAGCAGAACCTTCAGACAGCAGGGTATGTATATCTATGACGACGGCGTAACCGTTAAGGATATGTACGCAGAATTCTTCGTACAAGATGGCGCTCTTACAGCAGTAAGAATGAACTCCGACTTTGAATTCGTTACCGAGAGCGAGGGTATTGAGATCACCACCAGCTTCTCCAGCGAATACGTTGCGAAGATCACAAATTACGGTACTACCGTAGTTGAGAGCCCTGTTCAGTAATAGGGCGACATATTCGGCAAGACCAAAAAAGACCTTTTGCGGTCTTCTTCTATCGCCGTTTGCTGAACTCTCGACGTAGGAAACTACGCCTTCGGTCGCAAACGACGCTTCTTGCTCAAATCTGTCACCCTATTTTTATGGTGGCGACATATTCGGCAAGAAAAAACAAGTTCAAAGAGGTCGTCTTTTGGGCGGCCTCTTTTTCTTTCCTAAAAAATATTGACATTTCCACAGTTTTATTATATAATTATTAAGTTAGAAATATTTTACGGTTGTTACCGAAAGGAAATAAAGAAATGCAAGTTAAAATTGAAGAGCTTAAGAAAAGCTTTGCTGACGCTCTTGCCTCGGCTACCTCTGCCGATGCGCTTGAGAGCCTTCGTGTTGAATATCTTGGCAAAAAGGGTCACGTTGCAGGCCTTATGCAGCAGCTCCGCTTTGCAGAGGATAAGAAGGCGGCAGGTCAGCTTATCAACGGACTTAAGGTTTACGTAGAGGGCGAGATCGAGAGAGCTACCGAGGAGCTTCGTGCGGCCGCTATCGCCGCTAAGGTTCGCTCGGCGAAGAAGTACAATCCCACTCTCCGCTTCCCTGAGGAGCTTGGCTCCTACCACCCCATCACCCTTGCCACCCGTGAGGTTGAGGAGGTGTTTATCTCCATGGGCTTTAACATTGAGAACTACGACGAGATCGTTGACGATTACAAGTGCTTTGAGGCTCTTAATATTCCCAAGCACCACCCCGCAAGAGATATGCAGGACACCTACTATCTCGATAACGGTCAGCTGCTTAAGACCCATACCTCTGCGGCGCAGAATTATATTATGAAGAAGTACGGCGCACCCCTTCGTGCTATCTTCCCCGGCCGTTGCTTCCGTAACGAGTCCACCGACGCCTGCCACGAGAACACCTTCTTCCAGCTTGAGGGTATGATGATCGACGAGAACATCTCTATCTCCAACCTGATCTACTTTATGAAGACGATGCTCTCCGAGGTATTCCACCGTGACGTAAAGGTAAGACTCCGTCCCGGCTTCTTCCCCTTCGTGGAGCCCGGCTTCGAGCTTGACATCAGCTGTGAGATCTGCGGCGGCGAGGGCTGTCCCTCCTGTAAGAATTCCGGCTGGCTTGAGCTTTGTCCCTGCGGTATGATCCACCCCAACGTGCTGAGAGAGGGCGGAATCGACACCGAGAAGTACTCCGGCTTTGCCTTCGGTCTCGGTCTTACCAGACTTGCAATGATGAAATACGGCGTTAAGGATATCCGTGACTTCAACTCGGGTAATCTGAAGGCGCTGTCCCAGTTCAAATCCATTTAAGGAAAGGAGAGGCAATAGTATGTTTTTATCTATGAATTGGATAGGCGATTTCGTTGACCTTTCCGGCCTTG
Source organism: Eubacteriales bacterium (assembly GCA_045536065.1). Lineage (GTDB taxonomy): Bacteria > Bacillota > Clostridia > Oscillospirales > CAG-272 > UBA1740. The sequence goes on from JAZSMV010000022.1 coordinate 18,621, forward strand.
ACAAGAAATCCCTGATTAAGAACTTCACCCTTTCTACCGCAGAGGTAGAGGATATAATTGAAAAGGGCAGTGATATAAGTGGCGTTGTAGTTGCCAAGATCCTCTCTGTCGAGAATCACCCCGAGTCAAAGAAGCTTCATCTTCTTAAGGTTGACAAGGGTGACGAGGTAGTTGACATCGTTTGCGGCGCTCCCAACGTAAGAGAGGGAATGAAGGTTGCTCTTGCAACCCTCGGCGGTCGCATCGGCGAGATCACTATCGCTCCCCGTAAGCTTGCGGGCTACACCTCCTACGGTATGTGCTGCTCGGAAAGTGAGCTTGGTCTCTCCGACGACAACAGCGGTATCTGGGAGATCACCGACGATAT
>JAZSMV010000011.1:0-11882 GCA_045536065.1 Eubacteriales bacterium
GGGGGGGGGGGGGGGTGCGGGGGGGGAGGGGGGTCCGGGGGGGGGGGGGGGTCCGGGGGGGTAGGGGGGTTCGGGGGAGTGTCGGGGTTCTCGGGAGTGTCGGGATTCTCGGGAGTGTCGGGGTTCTCGGGAGTATCAGGATTCTCGGGAGTGTCGGGGTTCTCGGGAGTATCGGGATTCTCGGGAGTATCGGGTACGTAGTTAGGATCTTCCTCGCCACACTCACACTTACCGTCTACGAATACGTGGTTATGGGGAGGAACGTAGTTGGGATCCTCTTCGCCACACTCATACTTGTCGTCTACAAATACGTGCTCGTGAGGATCGGGATTTACGGGAGTATCGGGGGTATTTCCGCCCTCACCTACCTCGGTAACAGTGATCTCGTAAAGACGGAAGCCACGGCCATAGGAGGATGTGGGAGATGCTACCTTATAGGTACCCTCGGTGAGATTATAGGTAACGGTGATTCTGCTGTCCATACTGCCACTGCACTCGGTGATGCCGTCGGTGTTAGCAACAACGTTGCCGTTTGCGTCAAGGATAGCGAAGGTAGAGGTGTTGGAGCCGCCGGTGGAGCTTACTACCATTGTTACGGTTGCATTGCCCTTTACGGTGAATACAAGTGCGCCTGTAAGATTCTTTGCGATCTCGATGCTCTTAACGAAGTCTGCACCTTCGTCAATACGCCTGGTAACTGTGCCGTTGATCACGAAGTAGCCGTCTGCGTAGCTTGTGCCTGCGGAAATTACTTCCTTGTCAGCGCCGAGCGCTACGTCGGATGCCACGAACTTATGCTCGGTAGAGGTGGACTCGCCGGGAGTGTCGGGTGTATCGGGGTTTTCGGGTGTATCGGGATTTTCGGGAGTGTCGGGAATCTCGGGATCGGTGTTATCGCCGGTGTTGGGATCCTCGATGCCACAGTCAACGCAATAGCCGTCAACGAAATCGTGGCCTGTTGCCTCCAGTGTCTCGGTGTAGGTGTCACCGCACTCGCAGGTGTGAGTTACGCTACCTGTCTCGGTGCAGGTGGGCTCCTTGGTTATCTCGTCAACGTAGCTGTGAGTGTGAGAGAGCTCATTGGGAGTATAAACAAGGAAGTAGAGGAAGCTCTCGCTCTTATCCTTAAGGATCTCGTAATAGGTATTAGCCTTTACGTCAATAGTGAACAGACCGTCAGAGGGAATTGCATTACCCTTCTCACCGTTTACCTTAAGAGTAAAGCCTGCGCAGGAGGGATTGAATACAAGAGTAACCTTGCCGTCTGCGGGAGCGGTAAATTTAACGTATGCGCTGGAGCTTACCTTAATGCACTTGGTAAGAGTAAGGCCATTAAATGTTACGTCGCCCTTGGAGGTAGATGTGCTGCCGCCAAGAGTGAAGAAGCCTGTGGGATCTGCGGTGCCGTTCTCGGTAACGTTATGAGTATAGCTACCTGTGGGAACGGTTACGCCGCCACCGGTAGAGCCGCTGTCGCCGCTTCCTGTGTTACCGCTGTCGCCGCTTCCTGTATTGCCGCTGTCACCCGAGCCTGTGTTATCGTCGGGATTTGCGGGAGGAGGAGTAGGTATAGGATTGGTGGATGCGTTAGGATCAACTGCGGTGATGGTAAGTGCGGAAAGCTTTGCTTCCTTATACTTGGAGGAGCCTACGTCATAAGCGCCTGCCTGAATGAAGTAGAAGCCTGCGGGAAGGTTGCTTGCACTGCCTGTACCGGTGATGATCTCCTCGCCAAACTCGTTGCAGAGAACGGGAAGATATGTACCCGAAACAGCAGTCATAGAGATATTAACCGCAGTGTCTACGTAGAATACGATGTCACAGTCGTTGGGGCTACCGCCTACGGTGATGCAGTCGGAGGCAACCTTCTTTACGTTGAATACGATATTGTCATAAGTACCCTTCACAGCGGTAACGTAGCTGTTGTTAAGGCTCTTGGAGTAATCGAGAACAACGGCAGACGTGGGGTAACGGTCGGTAGGAATTACAGAACCGTTAGTCTCCTCGGGAGTGATAATATTCTTCTTCTGTGTGCCTGCGTATGCAAGAACAACAGCCTTCATCTCGGAGATGCTCTCCTGGAGGATGTAATCGCCCGAGGGGATGTAGGAAAGGCTTGCGTTGGTGTCAAAGTTTGCATACTTATTGGAGGAGGAAACCTGCTGAGACTTGCTTGTAACAGGAGTTGCGCCGTTCTCACCGGTACAGCTTGCGAAGGAGTCGTTGTAGCTCTTAACAGCGCCCGACTTTACCTGAACGGGATTCTTGCACTTTAAGAACATATTGTACTCGGTGAAGATGTATGCGTTTGCTCTGGGGTTTACACAGTAGCTGGTCTGACCCTCAAAGATGTTGTTATACATGTGGATATTCGCCTGACGTGCAAGAGGTCCACGGGACTCGCAGTTCTTCCAGTAGTTGTGATGATATGTAATATGATACTGGAGAGAGGAGTCGGAGGATCCTACAAGGTTAGTCTTGTGGTATCCGTCATAGTAGCAGTAGGAATTGGTGAAGTACTGACCTCTCTTGAAGTCGCAAGCGCCGTCGCCGCCGTCCTTATCGCTCTCTGCAGGGTTTGCAATAGTGGGAGCGTAGAAGGTGCAGTGATGGATCCAGCAGCGCTCAACGGGAGCGGTGAGAGTAGAGCCCTCCTGCTGACCCTCCATACCTACACAGTCCTCGGGAACGTTCTTGAATGCAATGTTTCTTACCTCAAAGCTCTTACCGATACCCTGAGTGTAGTCTGCGGTCTGGCAGATAAAGTGAAGTCCCCAGCCGTCAAGGGTGGCATCGTTGCCGATACCCTCGATGGTGATGTCCTTACCGCCCGACATACGAGCCATAAAGCCGTTGTCACCGTCGGTTCCGCCGTAGTCGATAGAGTCATAAGCGGTAAGACCTGCGGGAGCGGTTACGTTGCCGATAATACGTACAACGAGAGGAGTGCCGTCAAGAGCGAGCTTGCGGATTATATCAGCATTGGTGTTAGCAGTGCCGCCCTTGGAGTTCAAGCCTGTGCCAACGTCCTGGCCGACAGAGTTAAGAATGTTACCGATGCCTGTAACGGTGGTGCCGTCCTTGCTTGTTACGGAAACGGTGTTCTTGTTCTCGTTGGTAACGTAGAGAACGATTGCATTTTCCTTAAGTGTACCGTCATCGTTGTATGCGCCAACGCCCGAGGTGTAGTTAAAGTGAGCATAGCCCGAGCGGTCGTAGGGATTTACGGTAAGTGTATCGGTGGTGAGCGCCTTGGTCTCGTCTGCTGCGCCGCCGATTACGGGAACTATCTTGATCTGATAGTCGCCTGCCTTAAGGCCAACCGCATCAACACGGTAGCCTGCAGAGCCGATGCGGATAAGGTCGGAATCGATCTTTGTCCAGTTGCCGCTGCCTGCGGGAGCTACGTAAGCGTTATAGGAGCTTGCGCCCGAGATAGCAGACCATTCTGCGTATGCCGACTCAAACCAGCCCTCAGCTGCTGTGATGCCCGAGCTTGCGGCAGAGGTGCCGATAGCAAGACTAAACAGGCTGGAGATGGTGAGAGTTAAAGCGAGTAATAAGCCAATTACTTTTCTCTGTGTGCCTTTCATAATTGTTCCTCAATTCTTTTTTAGGGACTTGCCCTTAATTATTTTAAATTAGTCCTTCTTGATGCCGAAGAGGGCTGCGAAGAAGTCGCCGATCGCACGGAAGATGTTTACGATCCAATCCCAGAAGGTGAGAGGTTCGTCATCGGGAGTAGGCTCGTCATCGGGAGTGGGGTCATCGTCGGGTGTGGGATCGGGATCGGGAGTTGGATCGGGATCGGGAGCTTCGGGTACGTAGTTGGGATCTTCCTCGCCACACTCACACTTGCCGTCTACAAATACGTGCTCATGAGGAGGTACGTAGTTGGGATCCTCTTCGCCACACTCACACTTGCCGTCTACAAATACGTGCTCGTGAGGATCGGGATCGGGTGTAGGATCGGGATCGGGTGTAGGATCGGGATCGGGAGTAGGATCGGGATCGGGTGTGGGATCGGGATCAGGAGTAGGAGTAGGATCAGGATCGGGTGTGGGGGTCGACTCTGCGGGAGTGAATACCATATAGAAGAGGTTCATGGTATCACCCTTTGTAATCTCGTGAGAGCCTGCCTCAAGCTCTACGGTAAGAATACCGTCTGCGCCATGAAGCTTTTCGCCATCTATCTTAGCATTGGGAGTTGACTCAACGAACACAAGAGTCAGAGTGCCCCCCGCTCCTGCGGTGAAGCTGATCTTTGTAGAAGACTCCATCTTCAAACAGCGGGTAAGAGTAAGACCGTTGTAGCTTACAGTACCCTTGCTGGTGGAGAGATTGCCGTTTATACTGAAGAAGTCGGACTCCTTGCCGTTATCGGTAAAGTTGTGAACAACTGTGCCCTGGGTGATATTGCCGCCTTCGTTTCCGCCATCATTACCCGAGCCGGAGCCGTCGCCCGAGCCTGTGTCGGGAGTTACAATATCGTCGCCGGAATTGTCGCCGCTTCCTGCGCCCGAGCTTGAGCCACCGGTAGAGCCGTTGCCGTCAGAGCCGGTTGAGCTGCTGCCAACACCGCCGATAGAAATGATAGAGGTCTTATAGCCTACAAGCGCAGACTTAAGAGCGGGGATAACGTCATAGCCTGTGTTATCGGCTGTGCTGAAGGTCCACTTGAAGTCACCGCCGTTTACACGGCCCGCATACTTCTTTACGGTCTCCATAGCGTCGGCCGCCGACTGCGCCTCGTAGTCGTACATAATCGAGGAGTCGGTATCAAAGTTGTTATATTTCGCACCGCCCTTAAGCGCAGTTACGGAAGAGGGAACCTTCTCATCTCTGCTTGCCGCAAAGTATGCGTCAAAGCTGGTGCTGTTATTTGCATAGGAAATAGGTGCGGAGGACTTGTTGAAAATATCTCCAAAGGACTTGATGATACCGCCGTCCTCACCCGAAAGGGTCTTCTCGGTATCGCTTCCCTGTGCGGAAATAAAGAAGGGATTCTTGGAGTTTAAGAAATAGTTTGCCTCGGAGAAGATGCTGCAGCCCTCTGCGGCGCCAATGCCGTATTTGGAGATGCCGTCATAGAAGTTATTATAAACGTGTACGGTTGCAGTTCTTACTCTGGGGTGACGGGAGTCGGTGTGATCATACCAGTTGTGATGATAGGTAATATAATTAGAGGTAGTCTCGCCCGAGTTGCCCTGAAGGTTAACCTTACCGCAATCCCAGAAATGATTGTAGGAATGGGTTACGTAGGTGGATTTCTTTGTATCAAGAGAGCCGTCACCCTTTGCCTGATCGGCGTCGGAGCCTGCGTCACCGTAGAAGAAATCGCAGTTATGTACCCAGATGTGATCATTCTCCTGCTGGAGACCGATGTTATCGCCCTCGTCGCTGTTGCAGTTCATAGTAGCAAGGTTTCTGATCTCGATATTGGAGCATCTCTTAAGACGAATGCCGAAGCCGTTAAGCACGGTGTCCTCACCAATACCCTCAAGAGTAATGTTCTTGCCCTCGCTGATGAGAATATCGCCCTTATCAAAGGCGTCACCCTCCTGGGGATCGGTCACGTTACCTACGAAACGGACGCAGATAGGTGTGCTTGTCTTTTTGATAACACTGCTTGAAAGAATATTTGCAATACCGGTATAGGACTTGCCGTCGATGGTAGCGGTAACGCTGTTCTTGGTCTTATCAGTAACGTAAACCACAACCGCACCGCTCTTCAGAGTGCCGTCCTCGTTGTATGCGCCACTGGAGGTTCCGTTAACGAAGGCAAAGCCGCTTCTGTCATGAGCAATAACCGAAAGGCTGTCGGTGATGAGAGCAGCAGAGCTGTTCTCTGCTCCGCCAACAACAGGAACCACCTTGAGCTGATAGCTGCCTGCCTTAAGGCCGACCGCATCTGCTCGCCAATAGCCCTTGTACTGACGGATAAGCTCGTTGTCAAGCTTTGTCCAGCTTGTACTGCCTGCATTTGCCACGTATACGTTATAGCCGTCAGCGCCGCTTACGGGCGACCATTCAACGTATGCCGACTCAAGCCAACCGCCAGCCTCAGTAATACCCGACGATGCGGCAGAGGAAACGACCGCAAGGGAGGAGAATACCGAAACAAGCATTGTAAATGCAAGTATAAGTCCCAGAATTTTAGTGTTTTTCATAGAAATACCTTTCGTTAATGCTCAGCCGCCAAGATAAAGATTTTTTGACATTATGCCGTTTTAGTCAAAATTGCCAAACATCAACATCCTTTTCCATTTTACATTATACCACTTTCATAATAATAAGTCAATAAAAATATTTATGCAAGAGGACCGCTTTGGCGCAATTTGGGACGAAAAAATTAATGAACAGAGTCAAAAATCTAACAAAAATATCAAATTATTTAAGATTTGAAGAAAATTTTACAGTTTTTTTAATATTTTTCATCTTGACAAAGTGGGGTATTTGCTGATATAATACCATTGTGAAATTTAATTAAAAATTTATCAAAACTTAAACGGAGATTAAAAAAATGGCAAAGCAGAAGAAAAATTCAAACTATTCCACCGAAAAAAGACGTGAGGCCGAGGCAAAGAAGGTCGAGGCAAAGCAGAAGGAAAAGCAGGTTAAAATCATCAAGACCGTTGCCCTTTGGGTTGGTATCGCTGTTCTCTTCGTTGCTCTCGTGATCGGCTTTATGGCTCTGGTCGGCGTGTTCGATTATACTCCCGAGGGAACCTACGACGCATCCTTCACCTTCAGTGACGGAAGCAGTGTTCACATCGAGCTGTTCGGCAACGATGCGCCCGAGACTGTTAAGAACTTTATCAAGATGTGCGAAAACAAGGATTTCGTTGGTATGAGTGTTCGCAGCTTCGCAGACGGTCTTCTTGCAATCGGCACTTTTGATGCTGACGGCGGTGACAAGGGCATCAAGGGTGAGTTCAAAGCAAACGGTGTTGATAACAAGATTCCCACCAAGGAGGGATATATCGTTCTTAACAGAGGCGAGGATTACGACTCCGGCTACGGTCAGTTCCTCATTCTCACCGAGAATAAGCCCTCGATGAAGGGCGAGTACGCAGTATTCGGCAAGGTAAGCGATATGAGCGTTATCGAGAAGATGCTCGACAAGCTTCAGTACAACTCCGATGGCTCCATCGTTGAGGGTACCGCTCCCAGAATTACTAACGTAAGCGTTCACGCAGCTCACGATCATTAAGCTTTTTGTAAACTATAATTGTCAAAAACGGCTATCCAAGGAGATTTTTCCAAGGATAGCCGTTTTTTGTTTATGGAATTTTCGTTTTGATTTGCGCCTTCGCTTTAGCCTGTCAGGCCTTTGTTTTGACCTTCCAGAAGGAGCGACGGTTGATCTTTTTTATAGCAAACATACCGCTCTGTGCGGCGACGGGAAGTCCGCCGGGTGACTGAAGCCACTGAGTAGCCATAAAGACGTTCTTCGCCCCCTTGATGCCACCACCCAGGGGAATAGGCAGGAATTTCTCGGGGATTGCAAAGCTCATAAAGGAGCCTACGCTTGAATTAACGTATCTCTTATAGCTGGCGGGCGTCCATGTGTCAATAAGAGCAAGCCTGCCACGAAGGGTGGGACAGTGATCCTCAATCAGCATCTGAAGGATCTCCGCAAGGCGCTTCTTTTTCGCCTTGTAGCCTACCATATCCTCACGGCGCAGACGGATAAATTCCTCACACTCCTCACCAAAGCAGAAGGTCAGAGTCTGCAGAATGTTCTTGCCCTCGGGGGCAAAGGATGGCTCGTGAGAGAACTCACGGACGATAAGCTGTTTTGTGCCAAGCTCCTCTGCGTAATCACCAGGCACGTCGAAGATAAGATCACCCTTAAACGGCAGCTCTGCGCTGTCGCAGGCAAATGCCACCTGATATGCCGAAAAGGGCGTAAGCCTTGGGTTATCATAATGCTTTTTAAGCTTTTTCGGCATTGGGAGATCAATAATTTTACCGAAGGTAACGGCGGGATCGGTGGCAAGAATAACGAAATCAACCTTCTCGGTGCTGCCGTCAGCAAAGGTCACCGAGCTTGCACGCTTTTCCTCCATATTCACTCTTTTTACCTCACAGCCAAGGCGAAGCTCACCGCCAAGCGACTTAAATCTTTCAGCCATACGCTGAGCGCTCTTTACCGATCCGCCCTCGGGGAGAAATCCGTTGCGACCGCAATAGGTGGCAAAGACGTAAAGGAGGGCAAATGCGCCGAAATCATCACCCCAGAAGCCTGTGATAAAGCACTGCAGGGCGGGAGATTTAAACCTTTTCGCCAGCTGACCTGTGGTAAGGCCGTAATATCTGAGAAGGGGACCGAGACCGTTGAAAAGTCTGCCGAAAGAGATACTTTTGTTGCAATTTTTACCTGCAATATGCTCTACCGCCATTATAAGCTCGATAGCATAGCAGAATTTCATTATTTCGGCTCTGTCCTCGGGAGAGATCGTAATCATCTCACGGTAAAGTCCGCCAAGGGATGGCGGAAGCGACACACGGATACCGTCTCGCTCACAGGAGAACAGGCTCTCACCCTCTCTCAGCTCAATGCCGTCGCCGAGAATACCGAGATTTTTCCACATCTTATAATAAATCGAGCTTTTGTTGGTGCCTGTGAGCCAGTGGATGCAGTTGTCTATATGATAGCCGTCTCTGTTCCAGCCAGTGAGATTGCCTCCTGCAACTATATGCTTTTCGCAAACTATCGCCTCGTGTCCAGACAGTCTTGCATATATTCCCGCAGACAGTCCTGCAACGCCACCGCCTATGATCATAATTTTTGCCATACTGCCACACCTCTTTTTTCTCTATTGTATTATAGGAAAATTAAACCTGCTTTAACAGAATATGTTTTAGCTGATTATATCATATTCTTGACTAAAATTCAACGGTACAAGCCATAAATTTACAAATCGTCAATTAACATACAACCGTCAATTAAAGTACCGTTTTAATAAGAAAAACCGCAGATATGCAAATCATACTTTACATTTTCTGCGGTTATTTTGCTTTTTATAGATGAAGTATTTGTTTTATCCTATCAAGCTTTTTTGAAAGAAATGGGAAAAGTGTCGGGAACACAACAAGATTTGTGAAAATATGAACGGCATAAAATATAGCTCCACGGGCATAGTAAATCGGGAGATTTTTAAAATAGTTTTCATTAAACCCAAGATAAAATCCGCAGTCGATCGCCGAGGACAGAAGTCCGAAGCCGAAGGTAAGTCCTACGGCTATGGCGGTCAGAGGTATGCGTTTTTTCATCCCCACCCTGCCCAACAGCATAAATATCAAAGCCACCAACGGCCAATGTATAAAATATGAAATTATCCAGCTTCCCACACCCCAGATAAGCGGCTCGATGCAGACGAACACCGCCGTCGCAATCACTCCGTAAATGCCAAAAACGTAGCCGTATAAGGCACACAGCAGGGTGACTACCTCAATGTTGGGAAGAAAGGACAAAACCAGCTTTGCGCACTCCAGGGTCGCAGCCATTATTCCCACAAGCGCAATACCCTTTGCCGTGGTCAGCCCTTTTTCTTTATTTATAAAGCTCATTCTAAAAATCGCCTTTTCCTTAATTCAAATTATCTTTTCTAAAAGCGGATATGGAAAAACTCTCGCTCTGTTTTCTGTACTGCCCTATCAGTAGGGCGACTTCTCAAGTCTGAAGAGAATTACCGTACCCTCCTCAACACTCATACCGCTAAGCCCAAGGCCTGCCTGATAGAGAGTTATACCCTCATAGTATGCGGTAGGCGCACCATCGTAGCTGTCGGTCGAAACCGAGGTGTAGACCATAACGTACATTCCGTCGGAGCCGTTTTCCTTTATACTTCCGATGGCGCTGACGTATGCGCCGTAGGTGGAGTCCACCATCTCAAGATAAAAGCTGTCTTCGGTTGCATCAAGATACTCGATAATACCCTTTGCTCCCTCCGACTTATTCCGAACTGAGTCAAGGTCGGCAATATATGTATCATAACTGCCGTCGGCATTTTCAATTACAACGGTAACCGCACCGCTGTCCTCCACGTCACCGAAAATAAGACCGCAGGAGGAAAGAAGGGTCAATACGCAAGCAACAAGCAAAGCTGCCGCAAGTAACCTGTTTTTCATTGTTTTTTTACCTCTTTTTCTTTGTTTTGTTATAGAAAAAGCATATCAAGGCCAAAAAGAAACCGCCCGTTTTGGTCGGGCGGTGGGTAAATGCAAATCAAAAGGAATAGGGATATAAAAAGGCTGTACCCCTACTTTCCGTTTTTGGTTTCAAGCATTTCTCCTTCATCTGCCCAAGGAATATGCGTAGCGCAAAAGCGCAGAGCGTCCGGCAGGCCTTCCGACTGAGAGCGTGGCTGCGTGAAAAAAGCAAATCTTTTCACCGCTCATTACGGCAATGGCTGTTGTGGCGGATTTTCACCGCACTTTCCCTGCTAGGAATTATAGATAAAATCTATCGGACGTCTTATTATATAATATCCTGTTCGTTTTGTCAAGAGCTCGGGCTGTTGCCCGATTTTTTCATAGCTTTACTGCTTGTCGGCCTTTTTCGCCTTACCTCTGCCGTCCTTCGCCGTAAGATACATATTTATCGTGGTCTCAAGAGTGTCCCTTAATGCCTGACGCATCTTTTTGGGCAGGATGTGAGTTCTTCTGTAAAGCTCAAGCAGCCAAAGCTCGTCCTCCGAAAGCTCCGAGCTGTCCTCACGGATGGGAATGTCCATAAGCTCGCCAACCGTAACGCCAAAGCGCTCCGAAAGGGTGGGAAGGATCTTCATAAAGGAGGAGGAACGGCCACGGCGCCAATTATTGACGGTCTTTTCGGCAAGCTCCATTTCTCTCTCAAAGGCGGCGTCGCTCTCAAACTCCGAGTCGATAAGCGACAGAACCTGCGCCCTGATCCTCTCTACGTTGCCGCTCATTTCTTCACCGTCCTTTTGCCGTGAGGAGCGCCCTTGTTCTTGTCAGTGGGCTTTCTTTTAGCCAAAGCTTTTCGTGGCGCAGACTCGTAAAAGGGCTTTTTGTCGGGTGTTTTTATCGATTTTTTGGGAGAGATAAGCTTTTCCACCGTCTTTTTGGCAGAAGAGGGCTTCTCCTCTGTCTTTTTGGTGGAAGAGGGCTTTTTCGCATTCTTCTTCGGCTTATCGGTGGAGAAGCCAAAGCGACCTATCACCTCACCGAGAGTGTAATACTCACCGTGAGCGTAAGCTAGCAGGTCGGCTCTCTCAAAATGCAGCTTTCCATCCTCGTCAAAGAGGCTATCGTGACAGGAAATTCCCACAATATCAGCAATAAACACGTCGTGGGTGCCCATAGGCAGAACCTCACAGACACGGCACTCGAGAGCCACGGGACATTCGGCAATGGTGGGAGGGGACACGTGCTGACTTTCCACCTTTGTAAGACCGCATCTCTCAAATTTATCCATCTTTGCGCCGGTGTAGATTCCCACAAAGTCCACCTCTCTCACAAGGCTTACAGATGGCAGATTGATTACAAACTCCCCGCCCTCCTTTAACATTCCGTAGGAATGGCGGCTGGGACGAACCGAAACGTAGGTTCTCGGCGGCTGGGTGGCAAGAATGCCAGTCCAGGCAATCGTCAGCACGTTTGATTTTTCAAAATCTCCCACGGTCACCATAGCAGGAGGAATGGGCGCCTCAAGGGTGCCGGGGGCGAGATTTCTTCTTTTAATATCCATAAAAATCCTTTCTCTATCCGGGTAGCCGTAAGGTAATCGAACCCATAAGCCCTACGGCGATAAATTTTAGCGTCTTTTTAAGGCTTTCGTCTTGTAAAGTACGCACTTGACTGCGTCAAAATCCTAAAAAATCCATCAAAAATTTATTTGCCGTATGGTGCGA
>JAZSMV010000073.1:0-5305 GCA_045536065.1 Eubacteriales bacterium
GATCTTGATCATACCGAATGCAGAACCAGCCTCGCCTACGGTCATGTTGTTGTCACCGAGAACGATGGAGGGTCTGATGTCATAGCAGAAGTAGCAGATGTCGAGAACGTAGTAGTGACCGGTTGCGGGAATCTCGGTCTGTGCTACGATAACTGCATCACATACGGAGCAGTGAGAACCGGCAGTCTTGCCGGCGGTGGTACAGGTTGCTGCAACTGCTGCATCTGCAACCTCGGTGTGTCCCTTTGCAGGAACAACTTCCTGTGCGGTGAGAACGATGTTACATACAGAGCAATGTGCGCCTGCGGTAAGACCGGTTTCGGTACAGGTTGCCGCCTTGGAAGGATCAACAACCTCCTTGTGTCCGAGAGCGTTAACGGTCTGCTGAGCTACGAGAACCTTGTCACATACGGAGCAGTGAGAACCAGCGGTAAGGCCGGACTCGGTACAGGTAGCTGCAACTGCAGCGTCGATAGCCTCGGTGTGTCCCTTTGCGGGAACAACTTCCTGTGCGGTGAGAACAGCATCACATACAGAGCAATGTGCGCCTGCGGTGAGACCGGTTTCAGTACAGGTGGGCTCTACAGCTGCATCAACAACCTCGGTGTGTCCGAGAGCGTCAACGGTCTGCTGAGCAGTAAGAATGTCGCCACAGATAGCGCACTTTTCACCGGCGGTAAGACCGGTTGCGGTACATGTGGGAGCCTTAGCCTCGAGAGCGATGGTTTCGCCGTGATTACAATCGCGCTCGAAGGAACAAACGTTACAGATAATGTCGTTTTCGTCGTCGTACTTATGACCCTCTGCAGGAACCTCGTTCTGAGCTACAAGCACTGCGTTACATACGGAGCAGTGAGAGCCTGCGGTAAGGCCGTTTTCAGTACAGGTGGGAGCCTTAGCCTCGTCAATAGCCTCGGTGTGGCCATTTGCAGCAACGACTTCCTGCTTAACAAGGATAGCGTCACATACGGAGCAATGCTTACCCACGGAAAGCCCGGTAGCGGTACAGGTGGGAGCAGCTGCTGCGTCGATAACCTCGGTGTGTCCGTTTGCAGGAACAATCTCCTGTGCTACAACGTGATCACATCTGGTACAGTGAGCGCCCTCGGTAAGACCGGTTTCGGTACAGGTAGGAGCAACTGCCGCATCGGTTACAAGTGCGTGACCGAGTGCCTCAATCTCAACGTAGGTGGTGTAGTCGCATCTCTCACAGGTAACGTACTCGCCCCAACCAACAGTAAGACAGCCGGGAGCCTGTGCCTCGTGAGTGATTTCCTTATGTCCAAGCTTAGAAGTTACGGTATCGGTGTAGCTGTCGCCGCAAGAACAGGTGTGAGTGGTGTAACCGTCCGCTGTGCAGGTAGGCTCGGTAACAACTGCCTCGTAATTATGAGTATGCCATTCGCCCTCGCAGTTAGCGCCATCAGCACCGATTGCGGTGATAAGATAGATGCCACCCTCAGCAGAGAGAGCAAGGTCGTTTGTCTGATTCCACTTTGCATCCCAGTTGGGCTCTGCAGCAGCGGGATCAAGTCTTACGAAGATCATATGAGAGTATCCTGCGGGAACAGTAGCGGAGTAGTAGCTGTGACCTTCTACCTTTTCAAGAGCTACCCAGGTGTTAAGACCGTCGGGATTCTTGTCGAAGCAATAGATCGCATATACTGCACCATCAACATCCCAACCAGCAGGAACTAAATAGTAAACAGCTTCAGATTCAAGAGTTTCGTAGCACTTAACTACAAGCTTGCCGTCAATAATGCTGATGGTGATATCAAGCTCCTCGTAAGTGGTGAACTCATAGTTGCCATCTGCTGCGGTTCCACCGTATGCACCGGTCCAATCGTGGTTCTTTACAACCTTGAACTGATATGTGCCTGCGGGAACGTTCTCATAAGTGATGGAGTAAATGCCGGTTTCGGGATCGTAGAGAAGGTTGTTATCTTCAGCATTAACGTCCCATGCAACGCCGCAAAGTCCTTCAACACCTGCTACGGTGTGAACAAGACCTCCGTCACATCTGTTGCATGCGCCGTACTTGTCGTAGTCGTGACGGAGAGCCTCGGTTGCGGTTTCCTCGGAAAGCTTAACGCCGCAAGCGGAACACTTAGTATAGCTTACGCCAGCCTCGGTACAGGTAGCGGTATTAACTACCTCGGTCTCGGTGTGGAAACAATATTCGGGATCGGTATCACCACACTTGGTGCAGTAGCCCTCGCTGTAAGAGTGGCCAAGAGCCTCGCCCTCGGTGTGAGTACAGTACTTACAGGTGCTGGGAGTATCACAATCAGCAGCTGCCATATCGTGAACGTGCTCAACCTTTGCAGAAACACTGTGTGTGATAGGATCGAAAATAATGGTTACAGTGCTATTGCTAAGCGCAACGTCAATAACATAATTGCCACCGGGATATTCAGTACCCCAAGCTGTGCCAACAACAACCTTACATGCGTGAGTGCTGCCCTTTGCAACACCGGTGAATACCTTAACGAAGACCTTGTTTTCCTCGTCATAGGTCATCTTGTTATTTGCGTCAGCGGGATTCCAGTTACTTCCGCAAAGTCCGGATGTACCTGCAACGGTATAAACAGCATCCTTATCAATGTTGTCACCTGCATCCTCGGGAAGCTCATAGCTAAGGGTAATAGTTCCGTCACCGTTGTCAACAATAGTAAATGTTATCTCTAAATTGCCGGGAACGAACATCTTCTCGGAGTTGCCCTTCTTAAGAGTACCGGATGTTTCCTGGCAATAAGATGCGAACATGTAGGTATTAACAGTATCGTCAGAACGCTTGATAGCTACGTAGCTGTCAGCAGTGAAGGTGATAGTAAGCTGACCATCTGTGAACTTATAGTCATCAAGGCAATTCCATTCATCTTTACCGTTAAGATAACCTACAATGTAGTAATCGTATGCGGGAACCTCGGGAACTACGGGAGTATCGGGCTCCTCAGTGGTAGGAACGGTGTAGCTAAGAGTAAGAGTGCCGTCACCGTTGTCAACAAGAGTGAAGGTGATCTCTACGCCTCCGGGAACGAACATCTTCTCGGTTTTATCTTTAAAGAGAGTACCGGAGGTAGCCTCACAATAGCTCTCAAAGAGATACCAATTCAGATTGTCACCTGTCTTTACGAATACGTAGCTGTCTGCAGTAAAGGTAGCTTTAAGCTGACCGTCAACAAACTTGTATTCGCCAAGGGTCTCATAGTCTTCCTCACAGCCGTAGTTTGCTCCATTGATCCATCCTACAAGGTAGTAATCAACTGCTACAGGTTCCTCGGGCTCTACGGGAGTCTCAGGCTCTACGGGAGTCTCAGGCTCGGTGGTAGCGGGAGTGTAAGTAGACCATGTGCCATCACCTGCATTCCAACCGGTAATAGTATACATATTCTTATCAGAAGGAATAGTAACGTCACCAGAATTGTTCCACTGGTTGGTATCCCAATCCTGACCGGTATGGGAAGGTCCTCTTCTGTAAATCTTCATTCCTGTTCTGTCTGCAGGCATTTCAGCTTCATAAATGCCATCGCCATCAGAATCAGCGAATGTTACCCATGCGTCGGCGGAAGAACCGCCCCAGGTCCATGCATCAAACCAAGCATCAGCCTGATCCCAGAGAGAAGATCCACCAGCATTAAAGTAGATCGTTCTGGTTTCGCCAGCCGCAGATGCGGGGATTACTGCAAGAGCCATCATAAGTACCATTACGATAACTAATGCAATTGAAATTTTGCGTGTTGTTTTCATAAAAAGTTTCCTTTCTAAAAATTTTTAATTTTACGCCATAAGAATTATAGCACATTTGGTTATTTTTTTCAATATCAAAGGCGGTTAATTATTATTTTTGTGAGTTTTACACAAATTCATAAATTTGTCCATTGTTGAAGGTTTTTAAAGATTAGGTGACAAATGAAAGAATTTGTTTGATTTTTTCACAGTTTTCGACGCTTTTTTCGAAAGAAAAAGAAAAAACGAGCGCTTGGTTTTGCGCTCGTTTTTATTTTGAATTTGTGCAATTTTGATAATTATTTGTCATTATTCGAGTTACTCTTGGTTCCCCAAAAGAAGCTCCACAACCTCATCGGGTGTGCTTGCAATATAGGTAAAGCCTGAGCTCTCAAGCTCTTCCCTGCTGCCGTGTCCCCAGGCAACGCCCATACTGTCAATTCCGCACCTTGCGGCGCCCTCGGCATCATACATACGGTCGCCGATAAGGATGGCACGACTGCGGTCGGCACCTACGGAGTTAAGGCTGTAATCAAGCACCTGCCACTTGTGGTCACGGTTGTCGCCTGCGGCTCCGCCCATAAAGTCGAAATACTTGTCAAAGCCGAAAAGCTTCATTATTTTAATAGCGGTGCCCTCGGGCTTTGAGGTCGCAAGAACTACCGTTTTGCCCGCCGCCTTAAGTGCGGAGAGCATTTCATATACACCGTCGTATACCTTGTTATCCCACCAGCCGTAAATGTTGTAGTATTCACGGAATTTCTCTATTGCCTCGATAACGGTATGCTCGTTAAAGCCGAACTCGTCCTGCCATACCACATAAAGCGAGGGGCCGATAAATCTGCGAAGCGATTCACGGCTGCCGTAGTCGGTAACACCCATTTTTTTGAAGGCATAGATAAAACCGTCCACAAGTCCCTGCTCCGGGTCGGAGAGAGTTCCGTCAAGGTCAAAGGCGATAACGTCGTAATTCTTCATAAAAACCTCTTTTTCGTCATTGTTACATCCATTATAGTATAAAGTGCGCCGAAAGTCAACAAAATATTAATGAGAAAAGGGCGGATAAAAATCCGCCCCTAATTCTGCATTCTGAATTCTGCATTCTGCATTAACTATACAACGCCCTGTGCCAGCATTGCATCTGCAACCTTAAGGAAGCCTGCAATGTTTGCGCCTGCAACAAGGTTGCCTGCCATACCGTACTTTTCGGCTGCGGCTACAGAATTTGCGAAGATGTTCTTCATAATCATATGAAGCTTTTCGTCAACCTCCTCGGCAGTCCAGCTGTATCTCATAGAATTCTGGCTCATTTCAAGGCCGGAAACGGATACGCCGCCTGCATTTACAGCCTTGGAGGGAGCGATCTTAACACCCTGCTCGGTAAGATAAGCCGATGCCTCTGCAGTTGTGGGCATATTTGAAACCTCAACGTAGTATTTTACGCCGTTTTCAACAAGCTTCTTCGCATCCTCGATGCCAACCTCGTTCTGTGTTGCGCAGGGCATCGCAACGTCAACCTTAACGCCCCAGGGCTTCTCGCCCTAAGTCGGAGGCCAAGCGGTCTTAGGAAGACAAC
>JAZSMV010000034.1:0-9618 GCA_045536065.1 Eubacteriales bacterium
TCTAAAACAAAGAAGTGCCATACCTATGTTAAGAGGGCTCTTTCTTTTTACCGAATTTGTCTTATGACTCGTTTTTTGTCGCTGAAAAATCGGTATATAAAGGCAGAAAAAAATCCCTTCCTGCTTCTGCCAAAATACAAAAAAATCACAAGCTTTTTAAAAAAGCAAAAAGGGCTGATTTTATATCAGCCCTTAAAATATGCAAAAATGTAAGTTGCGGTTTACAAAAACGGAGATTATCTCTGGATTCTGCCCGAACCGTCGCCACCCGCGAGCTTCTCAACCTCTGCAAGAGTAACCATATTATAGTCACCCTCAATGGAGTGCTTGAGAGCGGATGCAGCAACTGCAAACTCAACTGCAGCCTGAGTATCCTTGCCGTGTGTGAGAGAGTAGATAAGGCCGCCGCCGAAGGAGTCACCGCCGCCTACGCGGTCGATAATGTGGAGGTTGTACTTCTTGGAGAAGCAGTACTCGTCCTTAGCAACGTTGTAGAGCATTGCAGACCAGCCGTTATCGAAAGCGGAATGGCTCTCGCGGAGAGTGATTGCAACGTACTCGAAGCCGAACTTGTCAGCAAGCTGCTTTGCAACAGACTTGTATCCCTCGTGGTTAAGCTTACCGCCGTAGATGTCGGTAGCCTCAGCCTCGATACCGAATACGTCCTTTGCGTCCTCCTCGTTGGAGATGCAAACGTCAACGTACTGGCAGAGCTCGGTCATAGCCTCTCTTGCCTGATCTCTGGTCCAGAGCTTACCTCTGTAGTTAAGGTCGCAGGAAATCTTTACGCCGTGAGCCTTTGCAGCCTTGCAAGCCTCCTTACAGATCTCAACAACGTTTGCGCCGAGAGCGGGAGTAATACCGGTGAAGTGGAACCAATCCACACCCTCAAAGATAGCATCCCAGTCGAAGTCAGCGGTGGAAGCCTTAGCGATAGCGGAGTTTGCTCTGTCGTAGATGCAAACGGAACCACGCTGAGAAGCGCCCTTCTCGTTGAAGTAGATACCTACTCTGTCACCGCCACGAACGATCTTGGTGGTGTCAACACCGTATCTGCGGAGGGAGTTAACTGCTGCCTGACCGATTGCGTGTGCAGGAAGCTTGGTAACGAAGGAAGCGTCCATACCGTAGTTAGCAAGAGATACAGCAACGTTAGCCTCGCCGCCACCGAAGGTGAACTCAACGTGGTCGCACTGTACAAATCTCTCGTAGTTGTAGGGCTGGAGTCTGAGCATAAGCTCGCCAAAGGTTACAATTTTCATTTCTAAAAAATCCTTTCGATTTTATTATTTTTTCAAACTTTGCCGCATATATTGTAACATAACCTAAAGAGAAAATCAAGAATAAATTGTAAAAAAGAGGCGGCTGAATGAAAAAAGAGGGGTATATACCCCTCAATTTTCTGAAAATTTGATTTAAAGACCAAACGATCGATTATTTGCCGTCGATCAGCGCATCAATACAGGACGAGCAGATGTTCTTCTCCTTGAACTCACGAAGTCCCTCGCTGCCACCGCAGAAGTGACAAACGGGAATGTACTTCTTGATAATGATCTTGTCCTCCTCCACGTAGATCTCTACGGGATCGGTGTTGGCGATTCCCAGCTTTTTGCGAAGCTCCTTGGGCACTACCATACGTCCAAGCTCGTCAATGTTTCTTACGATTCCGGTTGATTTCATTTTGTTTTACCGCCTTTCTTATCCGTTTTGCGACTTTATTTTACCATATTTTAGCACGTTTGTCAATAGTTTTTTGGTATTTTTTTCCGAAAAATACCATTTTTTGTAAAAAAGAAAGGAATGCTATGACGATTCTACAGGAAAAGACAAAAATAGACAAAATTCTCGCCCTCCTTCCCGAAAAAGCAGCACTTGAGATAGAGCGACTGGCCAGAGGAAGACGGGGCGGACTGTCGGCAATAAGGGAGATAAGGATACGTCGCTCTGGGGTTTGCAGTATAGTTATAGGTAGAGAAAGCCTTCGGCTTTTTGCCGGGATAGACAGCGAGGAGATGGCGACCCTGGTGGATCGGCTTACCGATGGGGCAATGTACGCCCACCGTGACAGCATCTCCTCGGGCTATATCAGTATGTGGGGCGGTATCCGTGTGGGTATCTGCGGCAGGGCGGCTTACGACGGCGGCAGGCTGGTGGGCGTTGGAGATATGTCCTCGCTGCTCTTTCGTATTCCTACGGGTGAGTGCGCCTTTGGTGAGGAGCTTTATTCGGTGTTTTGCTCAGGGATAGGGCAGGGAATGCTTATCTACTCGCCGCCCGGGGTGGGAAAGACCACCGCTCTCCGCTCGCTTGCGGCAAGGGTTGGCAGTGGAAACCGTCCTCTCCGTGTTGCGGTGGTGGACGAGCGATGCGAGTTCGATCCATCCGACTTCTCGGGCTGTGAGGTGGATATTCTCTCGGGGTATAAGCGCAGTCTGGGTGTGGAGATCGCCACAAGAACCCTATCGCCCGAGCTGATAATTATTGACGAGATCGGCGCCGAGGACGGCGAGGCACTCTTGCAGGTGGTGAAATGCGGACTTCCCATAGTTGCCACCGCCCACGCAGGCAGTAAGGCAGAGCTGCTTTCACGCCCCTCGCTTAAGGGACTTTTCGATCTGTCGGTGTTCTCTATGGCGGTGGGGATCTCCTGCTCGGACGGGAAATATGCTCTGACGGTGGATAAATTATGAGCTTCCTTCGGCTTTTTGGGGCAGGGGCTCTGCTCCTGTCGGCGATTTTCGTCAGCGGTGAGTACTCGAAATTTCTCGACCGCCGCATAGCCGAATACCGTGGAATTGTTTCTCTCCTCTCTCACGCAGAGGGCGGCATTGAGCGATCGCTGTCTTATGGCGGCAGGCTTTGGCAGAGCTTTGAGGACGATGCCCTTGAGAGATGCGGACTTCTTGAATTGCTCCGTGAGGGCAAGGGGCTCTCGGCGGCCTTTTGCGAGTGTAAGGATAAGCTTGTCCTCACGAAAGAGGCAAGGGATCGCATAGCCGAGGAGCTTTCCGCCCTTGGCAGAGGGTATATGAGCGGCGAGATTGCCAAACTGTCCGCCCTGCGCCGAAAAATCGAGGATGAGCTCTCCGCTATGCAGACCGATGCAGAGAAAAGCAAGAAGGTGGCAAGGGCGCTTTTAATCGGCGGAGCCCTTGCGCTTGGGGTGATGATTGTTTGAATGCAGTGAGCAGACGAAAACAGTTAATAACTGTTTTTGTCGTAGCGAAGCGGCTCCGAGGTATTGAATGACAGTCCGGTGGACTGTCAGACCCGAGGAGTGACCGAGCCGCAGCGAGTAGCGAAGCGGCTCCGAGGTATTGAATGACAGTCCAGTGGACTGACAGACCCGAGGAGTGACCGAGCCGCAGCGAGTAGCGAATGCGCAGAAACAAGGTGAGCAAAAGGAAAATAGTTAATAACCATTTTCCTTGAAGCGAAGTCTCACGTTGCGAGCAAAGCAAACAAGGCTTGCCTTGTGAAGCTGTGCGACACAAAAGTAGACGGGAAAAATCCAAGTCGAGCAGGACGACTATGTTTCAAGAGTTGGAGCAGAATGCAGAATGCAGAATGCAGAATTATAGGTGAAAGATGGATGTAGATCTTATACTAAAAGTTGCAGGCATCTCCCTGATAATCGCCGTTGTTTGTCAGATAATGTCAAAGACGGGGAAGGAGGATCTGTCGGCTATGGTGTCCCTGACGGGCACCGTTATAATTTTATTACTTATCGCCGAGCGGATAGGTCAGCTTATCAGCACTCTGCGAGGGGTGTTCGGTATATGATGCTTCGCATCTGCGCTGCCTCCCTGATATGCGTTTTGCTCGGCGCCTGCCTTGACGGGCTGGGCTTTAAGTCAAAGGGGCTTTTTGCCACCCTTTGCGCCCTGATCCTTTTCGCCCTTCTCGGCGAGAGCCTGTCGGAGCTGTTTTCGGGCATTTTAGGTCTTGCCAGGCGGACAGGCATAACCGATGCCGCCACCTGTGCTCTCCGTGTCATCGGACTTGGCTACATATACGGCATAACCTCTGATATATGCGACTCCCTTGGCGAGCGTGCTGTGGCAGGGGCGGTGACCGCCGTTGGCAGAATACAGATTTTCTTGGTTTCCTATCCCTATTTTGAAAAGATAATCAATCTCGGTCTGGAGCTGATAAAATGAAAAAGGCTATTGTTTTGCTAATTATAGTTGTCATTTTGCCTGTTTTCACCCTATCTGCATCGGCTGATGACGGGGTTGACGGCTATATTTCCGACTTTGAGAATTTACTTCCCGACGGCTTTGAGGGGGTAAGTGAGGACACCGACGGACTGATAGAGCGGGCGGATATACGGTCGCTTTTCACCGAGATAATCTCGGTTATCGCTGACGGTGGGGGTGAGGTGATGAGCTTCTTTTTAAGACTCCTCGGCAGCTGCATTTTACTCTGTGCGGCAGGGCTTGTGCAGGAAAGGTTTGCAAGACAGACCGAGGCGGCGGTGGGGATAATCTGCTCGCTTCTGGTTTTCGACTCACTGGGCTCGCTTTTCGTCACGGTGGAGCAGGCGCTGCGGCAGATCAGCGATTTTTTCTCGGCGCTCATACCCCTTGTGGTAGGCATTACCGCCCTTGGCGGCAGTACAGCTACCGCAGGAGTTCAGGCTTCGGGAATGTATACCGCTCTGTCGGTGGTGGGTAACGTTGGGACAAGGCTATTTTTAGGCATTTCCGCCTTCGGACTTGCTATGGGGCTTTTGTCCGCTCTCGGCAACGAGGGAATTTCCTCGGTATCAAAGGGGGTAAAGGAGCTTTTTACCAAAATCACAGGCATCTTTACCGCTCTGCTGACCGCCGCATATTCATTGCAGACCATAATCTCATCCGCCGCCGACAGCGCCGCCATGCGTGCTACCAAATACGCCGCCTCAGGCCTTATTCCCATAGTCGGCACCACCGTCGCAGGCGCCATATCCACCCTGGCGGCAGGCCTCTCTTATGCAAAGGGTGTGATCGGTGGCGGTGGAATTATCGTTATTATCTATATGGCTCTTGCGCCGCTGACATTGATGCTGCTTTACCGACTTGCTCTGTCGGTGATGATGATCTTTGCCTCCTTCACCCGCTCGGGCGGTGCGGTAAGGATATTCACCTCATACCGATTTGCTCTCGATATGACAATCACCGTCTATTCGCTCTCGGCTCTTGTATACCTTTTTCTGATCATAGTTTTCGTCATACGTGTAGACCTTATCTGACACCCTTATTAATTAATGAAAGGAGTTGATCTCTTGACCGAATATGCGCTTGTGGTTTTTGGCATCTGCTGTGTGGTTGGCGTTCTGTCGCTTATAACCTACGGCTCGGGCAGGGCAGAGGCCGTATCTCTTGGGATAATAACCCTGTTTATTATCGCATCCCCCATAGCCGAGGCTCTGGGTCGGACAGATCCTGAGGGCTGGTTTGATTTTGCCGAAGCTCCCGAGCTTGATATTGACTCGGGATACGGCGAGTATATTGAGGAAGCCTTTGCCGATGGAATCGCCTCTGCTGTGGCGGAGAAATTTGACCTTGATAAAGAGGATATAGGTGTAAGGCTCTACGGCTTTGACGAAAGGACAATGACCGCCGAGAGAGCTCGGGTGATCCTGTCGGGAAGGGCGGCTCTTGCCGACAGCAAGGCGATATTAAGGTATCTTGGCGAGCTTTCGGTAGGGGAGTGCAGTGTTGAAATTGAGATCGGATAAGGGATTTATAGATTTTTTAAAGGATAAGGGCCGCTCGGCGAAGCTCCTTGGCCTTCTGCTATTGGGGGCAATACTTATTCTCCTCTCGCTGACGGGTGTGGGGAGTAAGACCGAGCCTGCCGTTACAGAGGAGGAGCGGGTAGCAGGGATGTGCTCGCAGATGGAGGGGGTGGGGCAGTGTCGGGTGATGATGACCTATCAGTCCGACGGACAGGTCTACGGCGTGCTTGTGCTTTGCGAGGGTGCAGAGTCGCCCGCCTGCCGTGAGAGAATAACCTCGCTCTTCTGCTCGCTCTACGGCATCGGCGCTCACCGTGTGGAAATTCAGCAGCTGGTGAATTAATTTTTGCCTGATAGTTATATTCAAAAATATCGCCGCATAGTATTAACCAAGTAACAAATTTTAAGGAGAAAACATACAATGAAATTCGAAAAAATCAAAAACTTCTTCAAGACCCGCACAGCAAAAAGCATCGTAGTTGCCTCCGCCGCTCTGCTTATCGGCCTGGCAGTGTATCTGAACTATCAGTGGTTCTATGATCCCGCAGGCTCTCTCGGTTACGGTGACAACAATATGCAGGACAACAATTCGGGCAGCTCCTCCGCATCGGGTGACGCAACCGACGAGCAGGACTACTTTACATCCACCGCCCTCGACCGCAAGGAAGCACGTGACGAGGCTCTCGACGTTCTCAAGATGGTGACCGAGAGCAACGAGGCAACCGAGGAGGCAAAGGCAGAGGCACAGCAGAAGATCTCGAAAATCGCCGTTGACATTCAGAACGAGGCCAACATCGAGACTCTCGTAAAGGCAAAGGGCTTTGAGGAATGTGTGGCAATCATCTCCGACAATGCGGTAAGCGTAATTGTCTCCGCAGAGTCTCTCCAAGCCGCAGAAGCTGCTCAAATTCTAACTATTGTTTACGAAACGACGGGAATTAACCCTGAGAATATCAGTATTATAAACAAATCTTAAGACAAG
Source organism: Eubacteriales bacterium (assembly GCA_045536065.1). GTDB lineage: Bacteria > Bacillota > Clostridia > Oscillospirales > CAG-272 > UBA1740. The sequence continues at coordinate 6,705 of JAZSMV010000034.1, forward strand.
CGGGTGTGTCAAACGTATTAGCAAGACATAAAACATAAAAAAATCGGCAGAGAAAATCTGCCGATTTTTTATTAACTTTGAACTCGGACGAGCAATGCTCGCCCCTACAATTTTGCATTCAGCATTCAGCATTCAGCATTCAGCTCCAACTCTTGAAACATAGTTTGCCGCTCGGGGAAATATAAGCGGGAATTACACTTTCTGTGCTACCACTCAGTACCATCTCCTCGCCAGGCAATATACCGCAAGCGGTATACGCATTCAGCATTCTGCATTTTGCATTCTGCATTCTTCTTAGTCCACGTCCTCGACAACCGTTTCGGGAATCTGGTCAAGCACCTCGGGGTGATTTAAGTAACGCATCATCTGCTTGAAGGCGGAGGCGTAGTAGAAGCCGTCGCAAATACGCTCGTCGGTTACTACTCTGAAGGTTACGAAGTGATGATTTTCCTTCTCGCCCTCAAGGTTGGTCACTTCCTTGGTGAACATCTTACCGTAGGATACGAAGATGGGAAGATGACCGAAGTCGTAAAGGTGATGATAAATTGCGTGAATACCAAGCGAGCCCATAGAGGTAATGATCATAGAGCCGTGGAAGGGGCTGATCTTTGCCAGCGACTTGGGCATCAGACCGAAGTAGTCAAGGCCTCTTAAGGTGGCGATAGCGCCTCTGAGCACAAGGCCGGGCAGTTTAACAAGCTTGCCAACGATAGACTCAAAGTCACCGTCCTCGTTCTTTGCCTCAATTACGGTCCTCTGGAACTTCTTATATACGTTGTAAATGTTATCTCTGGGGTCAAATTCAACCTTGATGCAGGTGTCGGGAGACTCGAGCGACATATCCTTTTTGATAGTCATAAGGCACTCGATCTTATTTCTGCTGAAGATCTTCTGTCCTGCAATAAAGCGGTGAATACCGGGACGCTCGCAGACAACTCTTACGTATGCCGCAAGAATAACGTGGAGAAGGCTCATATCGGTATAGCCCTCTTTTTTCTTTTCGGCAAGGTACAGCTCTGCGTTGTGAATATCTATCTCTGCCTCAAACTGATTTTGGGAGTCGGCTCTTACCTTCATAAGATAGGGCTCCAGGTAGTGCATAGGGGGGAGAGTTCTCAGCTTTCTGCCGTCATATCTGTCGCCAATGCGTCTCTTGCGAGGCTTGTAGGCGGGAGTATCATATTCAATTATGCCCTCGTACTTTTCGGCGGCGCTGACCTTTTTTGCGGCTTCCGCTTCCTGCTTTGCGTCCACCTTTTCCTTGATTTTATGGCTCATTGTAGGGTCTCCATTCGTTTTTTAGAGTCGGGTTATTTTAGCATATTATTCACGATTTGTCAATAATTCTTGCCGATTTTGTCCGTTTGTCAAATATTTCTTACCGCTTTTTTATAGTTGATTTTAACCTCGGTGGCATTTTTCACGTTTTTTTCTTGGTGGAATATACTAAATAAAGCCTATATTTTTTGTGCAAAAGCGATATGCGAGGCTGATATATCAGCGATTTCTACAAAAAACGCCACCGAATTTTATAGAAAACGTAAAAATGCCATTGACACACCCCCTCGCCTGTGCTAAAATATATTAGAAATTAAAAGGAAAGCAAGGTTTTTAATAATGGAAAAGCTTAAGGTTGGTATTATCGGCGCTACCGGTATGGTAGGCCAGAGATTTATAATGCTTCTTAACGATCACCCCTATTTTGAGATAAACGCCCTTGTGGCAAGCCCTCGCTCCGCAGGTCAGAAGTACGGCAAGGCTGTGCTCGGCAGATGGAAGATGCAGGCTGCCTGCCCCGAGAGAATTCTCAATATGGAGGTAATCTCCTCTGATGATATTGATAGAGTAAAGTCGCTCTGTGACTTCGTATTCTGCGCCGTGTCTATGTCTAAGGACGAGACCCGTGCTCTCGAGGAGAGATATGCTAAGGCCGAGATCCCCGTTGTGTCCAACAACTCGGCTAACAGATGGACTCCCGACGTTCCTATGGTAATTCCCGAGATCAACGACTCTCACCTTCAGGTTATTAAGGCTCAGAGAGAGCGTCTTGGCACCAAGCGTGGATTTATCGCAGTTAAGCCCAACTGCTCTATTCAGTCCTACGTGCCTCTCCTTACTCCTCTTATGAAGTTCGGCATCAAGGAGGTTGTTGCCACCACCTATCAGGCTATCAGCGGCGCAGGCAAGACCTTTAACGAATGGCCCGAGATGGTGGATAACCTTATTCCCTTTATCGGCGGCGAGGAGGAGAAGAGCGAGCGTGAGCCCCTTCGTGTATGGGGTAGCGTTGAGGGGGGCGAGATCGTTCCCGCAGCCTCTCCCATAATTACCACTCAGTGCCTTCGTGTTCCCGTAACCGACGGTCACACCGCAGCGGTGTTCGTAAGATTTGAGAACAAGCCCGGCAAGGAGGAGATCCTTGAGGCATGGAAGAATTTCAAGGGCAAGCCCCAGATCCTTGATCTGCCCTCTGCTCCCGAGCAGTTTATCACCTACTTTGAGGAGGACAATCGCCCTCAGGCAAGGCTTGACCGTGACCTCTATGGCGGTATGGGTGTGAGCGCAGGCAGACTTCGTGAGGACGCCCTCTACGACTACAAGTTCGTAGGCCTCTCTCACAACACCCTTCGTGGTGCGGCAGGCGGCGCAGTTCTTATTGCCGAGCTGCTTTACAGAGAGGGTTATTTTAACTGAATTTAGTGAGCAGATAAAAACAGTTGATAACTGTTTTTATCGTAGCGAATGCGCAGAAACAAGGAGTAATGGGAGCAAGGCTTGTCCTTGCGAACAGGACGACTATGTTTCAAGAGTTGGAGCAGAATGCTGAATGCGTATACCGCTTGCGGTATATTGCCTGGCGAGGAGATGGTACTGAGTGGTAGCACAGAAAGTGTAATTCCCGCTTATATTTCCC